>JAHJTL010000038.1 GCA_018829775.1 Chloroflexota bacterium
ATCTGCGGAATGATCGAGGAGGAGGAAGGATTCCGAAACCTGCTGGAGATTCTGACGGTAGATGGGATGGACTTTTTCAAGTTCGGTGTACATGACATTTCTCTGGACATGAAAGTGCCGGGTCAGTTCGACCATCCGAAGGTCAAACGAGCCATCGAAAGGGCAACTGAGCAGATACATACTGTGGGTAAAATGGTGACTGACGACGTGATGTGGGAGGGCACCGTATCGGACCTGTTCCTGAATGCAGCTAGAACATTCGCGGTCAAGGACAGGGGCTGAAATTAGAAAAGTTAACAATTCAAGCAATTGTTATCTTATACTAACATTATAACTGGACTCCTTTTCGGGGGGCAGGTCAGCTGCTGACAAATTTCAAGACCGTCACCATAGGCCACTCGGACACCCCTCCGGACTAGAAAGTATTATACTAGAGAAGGAGGGGGATTTCTATTTAAAGCAAGTCAAGTTGGTGATTTAATAACTAAGGGGACTTCCAAACCCATAGTCCATAATAGATTGAACCAAGTCGTTTCCGCTATACTAGAGGTATGATTCCGTTAGAGAAACATAAGGGTGAATGTGCTTCTGTTTATAGCGGCTTATACAAACGTTGGGAGGATTTTAATACACCGATATACAAGGCTAATAAGGAAGGAATTCGATCAGTGTCAGAATTCCAACAAGCCATTAATAACCTACGATATGCGGAAAAACTAGATCCGAAAATACCAGAATTTGTTTATAGGGGAGAAGGAAAAACATATAAGACATATCTACAGCCAGTAATTATTAGAAGATGTCATAACCTCTCACCACTAAAAAAGGGTAATCATATCACATCTAAAGAAGTCAACGAGATTTACAGATTTCAAAGGTCTAATACTGGTAAATCATTCGCGAAGTACATATCTGAGGAAGCGGTAGATTGGGCACATCTCACCCAACACTACTGGGAAGAAGGAGACTACTTAACTAGGTTATTAGATGTAACTAAAAATGAGTTGGTCGCTTTGTATTTTGCATGTTATAACAAGAAGTACTTTGATCAAGATGGGTGGGTTTTCATATTCCCCAGAGACTCATATAGGCCACAAACAAAACCGCTTGACAGTATTACTTGGAAAGACATCGAACAAGGTATACCGAACTCTTATTTTGAATTGTATGAGGATAATGAGAAACAAGAACTGCCTCATAATGTGCCCGTTCTATATGAGCCTATTGCATCCCCCAAGTTGGTTGATGTTGATAAACGGTTAAAGGCGCGGTTAGGTGCATTTATTTGGTGGCATCCTTTAGTAGAGTTAAATAAGCAGAGTTACTTTTGTGTTCTGATTTGCGGCGAGGCGAAGAAACAAATAAAAAAAGAATTATTTCAACAATTCAATATATATAATGGCTCTCTATTCCCAAGAAATAGCGCATTAATTAATCATCTAGAAAAAACTATTTGTTGGATAAGATACCATTTAAACTAGTTTGGTTATAATTATTCTTTTCCTCAAGGAAACAGCGGTGTAGTGAACCGCTGTTCAAAATAGGTAGCTATCTGATCACCTTCTCCCCCACCATCGGCTGCAGCACCTCTGGCACCAGAATGGTGCCGTCTTTCTGCTGGTAGTTCTCCATGACGGCTATCATTATCCGCGGCAGGGCCAGGCCGGAGCCGTTCAACGTGTGGACGAACTGGGGTTTGGAGTCGGGGGTGGGGCGGTAGCGGATACTGGCTCTACGTGCCTGGAAATCGGTGCAGTTGGAGCAGGAGCTGACCTCAAGCCATTCCCCGCAGCCGGGGGCCCAGACCTCGATGTCATAGGACTTGGCCGAGGCGAAGCCGAGCTCCGATGTATTGAGCATGGAGACGCGGTAGGGCAATTCCAGCTGCCGGCAGACCTCCTCGGCGTCAACGACCATTTTCTCCAGCTCGTCGTAAGATGCCTCCGGCTCGGTGAACTTGTAAAGCTCCACCTTGTCGAACTGGTGGCCGCGCTTGATGCCGCGCGTGTCCTTCCCCGCCGACATCTTCTCCCGCCTGAAGCAGGCGGTGTAGGCAACGTAATTAAAGGGCAGAGTACCCGAAGGGATAATCTCTTCGCGGTGGAGATTTGTCAGAGGCACCTCCGCCGTGGGCACGAACCAGAAATCATCCTCAGGGTCGTGGTAGAGGTTATCGGCAAACTTGGGCAGCTGGCTTGAGCCGATGAGGCACTCGCGTCTCACCATGAACGGCGGGTAAATCTCATGATAGCCATGTTTCCCCGTATGGAGGTCAACCATGAACCAGATGAGGGCGCGTTGGAGTCGGGCACCCAGACCTTTGAGCACGTAGAATCTTGTCCCCGACAGCTTCACGCCGCGCTCAAAGTCTATGATGTCCAGCGTTTCACCGAGCTTCCAGTGGGGAGCGGGGGTAAAGCCGAACTTTTTCGGCTCTCCCCACGTCCGCACCGCCACGTTGTCTTCTTCGCCTTTGCCGACCGGCACGGAGGGGTGGGGAACGTTGGGCACCTGCAATAGCAGGTCCTCAAGCTGGCCATCCAAGCCCTTCACCTCTTCCTCAAGGTCGCGTACAGTGGCACGCAGGTCGCGCGCACCCTCGGCGGACTCTTTATCCGTTTTTCTTTCCCTGGCGGCTTCCTTGCGGGTGTGTCTGAGGTTCTCCAGTTCGAGTATTTTCTGCCGGCGCTCAGCGTCAAGTTTAAGTATATCGTCAATGGGGGCGCTGTCCTGGCGGTTTTTCAGCGCTTCCTCAACGGTCTTGGTATTTTCACGGATAAATCTCAGGTCAAGCATGGATTTCCTCTTCAGTTACGATTATTGTCATCCTCACCCCTTTTGTCCCCCTCTCCTTTGAAGGAGAGGGGGAATGGTTACATAAGAGGGGCTTCGCCCCTCTAGAACTCCCTTTCAATTTTATTATGGTTTTTCCCTGAGCTGCGGGAACAGGATAACCTCCCTGATTGATTGCTGGTTGGTGAGCAGCATCACCAGGCGGTCGATACCAACTCCCAGACCACCGGCCGGGGGCATGCCGTATTCCAGGGCCAGCAGGTAGTCCTCGTCAATGGTCCAGCTTTCCTCGTCTTTCTCGTGGCGCTCCTTCTTCTGCTGGACAAAGCGCTGCCGCTGCTCCTGCGGGTCATTGAGTTCAGAAAAAGCGTTGGCGATTTCCATGCCGCCGGCAAATGCTTCAAAGCGCTCCACAACGCGGTCCTCCCCGGGCTTGGTCTTGGCCAGCGGCGACATCGATACCGGGTAGTCCTTGAGGAAAGTGGGCTGGATAAGGCTCGGCTCAACGAAGGTGGAGATAAGTTCGTCCACCAGCTTGGCCCAGTTTTTCTCCGGGTCGACCTTAAGCCCGAGGGCCTTCATTTTGTCCTTCATCCGGTCCCGCAGGCCGTCGGCGGTGGGGTACGTGACGAAGTCAATGCCGCTGTACTGCTCAACGGCTTCGCGCAGGGTGAGGCGTGGCCAGGGAGGCTTGAAGTTTATACTATAATCGCCGTATTTAATCTTGGTAGTGCCCATCACCTTTTTGCTCACCCAGGCTACCATTTCCTCGAGCATATCCATAACGTCGTTGTAATCGGCGTAGGCCTGGTAGCTTTCCAGCATGGTAAACTCGGGGTTATGCCTGGTGGAGACGCCTTCATTACGGAAGATGCGACCCAGTTCATAGACCCTGTCCAGTCCCCCGACGATAAGTCGCTTGAGGTGGAGTTCCGGCGCGATGCGCAGATAGAAGTCCTGGTCGAGGGCATGGTGATGGGTGACGAAGGGTCGGGCCAATGCTCCCCCGGGCGATGGCTGTAGCACCGGCGTTTCCACTTCAATAAAGTCGTGCTCGTTGAGATACTGCCGTATGGCATTGATGACCTGGCTGCGGGTCTTGAAAGTTATCTTGGTCTCCGGGTTGCTGATGAGGTCAAGGTAGCGCTGCCGATATCTCGTGTCAACATCGCTGAGGCCGTGCCACTTTTCCGGCAGCGGCTGCAACGACTTGGCGAGCAGGGTGAACTGCTTCACGCCGACGGTCGGCTCGCCGGTCCTGGTACGGATTACCTGTCCTTGCACACCGATGAAATCACCGATATCCAGTTCCTGGAAAAGCTGGCCCTGCTCTCTGGAAAGTTTATCTATATCTTGAAAAAGCAGCTGTATCTTGCCCGAGCCGTCGTGGATATCCGCGAAAGCGCTTTTCCCCATCCGCCTGATGGCCATAATCCGCCCGGCAACGCTGACCTGCTTCTCTTCGGCCTGCCCCGCCTCGTGCTGCTCGAGCAGCGCAATAGCCTCCTGGGTGGTATGGCTGCACTGGTAGCGGTGCGGGTAGGGATTGATGCCCTGTCCACGAAGCCGTTCCAGCTTCTCACGGCGCTGCTGAGTTATGCGGTTCAGTCTGGTCGCCATTTCTGCACCTATAAGACAGTCAGTTTCGAATCAAACGAGTGTGTATCCATTTTCCATCACAGTATAGCACAGCCAGTATTAGCCCTGAAATAGAGGCGGGTGAGGGAATACCTCAAGCCCGCCTTACTTATTACAGGATTCAGCTTGACAGGACGAAGTCAGCCTAGTAAAGTTTCTATAACTCAGGTGTGCCATAATCGCTGACGACGCACAATAAAAAGTCTTTAAAACGGAGGAAAATAAGGAGGTTCAGGAAATGCTTTATGAACTAAGGGTCTATGAGATTATTCCGCTTAGAATGAAGGACATCAATGACCGATTTGCGAGGCATACCACGAGAATCTGGGAGAGGATAGGTATTCGCCCCGTAGGTTTCTGGGAGAACGTAATAGGTCCAAGCAACACACTGACTTATATCCTTGCCTGGGAGAGCCTCAAAGAACGCCAGGAAAAGTGGGATGCTTTTGTAAGTGACCCCGAATGGCTCAAGGTGATGGAAGAAACACATAAAAATGGATCGATAGTCCTTAAAAGTACCAACACGATTATGCGGCCAACATCCTACTCACCCATGCAGTAATCTGAGGTTCTATAAAGCCTTGTATTGTGACGTAATGTCGAGTACAGTAATGCAGAGCACTTTCTAACGCATCCGTCCCTATTTACCACGCACAAATCTGACGTGCTATACCCCTCACTTGACCAGTATCATTACTGACACATTCCATACCCCTATTTTGCCACTGTACAGGCCTCTGGAAGCCTCAAAACAGGCTGTGGCATTGACATAGCTATACAAGATACAACACTGATATAATGACAACGTGCTAGATAATCAAGAAAAGCAGCATTTTTCAAGTAGATGCAAGGCCTGTAATACAATGATTGCTTGGCCTTATACAAAGCCAATTCCGAAAATATGGATATGCCACCTCTGTGGTAGAAAAAACTACTCGAAGCCCAAACCCGCTAAAAAGAATAAACCTTAGAGCAAGATAGTAGGTTTAACCCTCACGCCACGCCCGCAATTCCAGAATATTTTCTGCCATATTTACCATAAAAGGCCATTCCAGAATTCTGGTAAAGGGTTGAGTGTCGCGGCAGATTATTTCATCTGCTCCCGCAGCGTATCCAGCCAGGCGGCCGACTTAACTTCCCGTTCCAGGAGGTATTTGAGGTAATTGCTGATTACTCGATTCAGCTCCCGGGAAAGCCCGGCATCTATTTTCAGACGGTCGACCGCGCTATAGTCGCTGTCCTGAAGAAGGCGCAATACCTTCTGCGCATTGACGGAAAGCGGGTAGCTTGACGGATGGTTTACAGCGCAGTCCGGGCACAGCATACCACCGGAACCGGGGCTGAACGAGTTGTCCACCGGTTCCAGCGGTTTCTGGCAGGAAACGCACTGCTGAAGTTGAGGTCGGTAGCCGACTTCATCGAGGAGATGTAGTTCAAAATAGCGCAATGCCAGGTCTCTATTGCCTGTCAGACATAGCTGCTCCATTGTTGCCCGCAGTAGCTGGAACAGGGCTAAGTTTTCAACGCTGTCGGCGGTAAACTGGTTGACCAGTTCAATGGCGTAGAGCCCGCAGGAGGTGAGCCAGAGGTCGCTTTTCAGGGGCAGGAAGCCGTTGATGGTCTGGCTGCCGATGATGGTATCCAGATTGCGCCCTCTGGCCAGTGAAACCTGGCTGTAGGTAAGGAGCTCCAGGTGTCCAGCCATCTTGCTCTTTGTTTTGCGGACGCTTTTGGCAAAAGCCTGTATCTTGCCGAGGTGCGGCGTGTAGAGGGTGAAAATGACATCGGCCTCCCCCAGCTTGGTCTTTTTGATGATGATGGCTTCTGTCTGATAGGTACGCGACTTTGACATTCCAACACTCTACCCGGGTTTCCGTGCCAGAATATATAGAAGGACGTGAGTGTGTGGACCTTCTCCGTGGTTCTCCGTATCTTCGGCGATTCCTGACTCAATTATCTGAAAATCTTTAAAATAATCGCGCAGTTCGGCTTCGGCAAAGTAATGCACCGGTCTTCCTGGTCGGCTTTCAAAGGTGTTTTTTTCCACTTCCTGGCCCTTGCCAAAGCTCGGCTCTTTTTCCGAGAAAACAACGAAGAACAGTAATCCGTCGTCTCTTACTTTATCGGCGCACTGCTTTAAACATAATTTTCTCTCTTTCTCACGGAAAAGATGCAGGACATTATAGCAGTATATGGCATCGTATTGCTCAGGAGCGAAGGACATGTCCAGGGCGGAGCCGCTGCGAGTCCTGGTCTGCGGGTCGTATTCCCTGGCCATTTCAGAGGCGACCTCTGATATTTCAATGCCGGTAACATCAAAGCCGGATTCCGAAAAAAGTTTTGTATTTCGTCCGTATCCAGAACCGGGAACCAGAATCCTTTGCACTCCATTTTTGCGAAATATCTCTACTGCACGCGCGGCGGTCTGGCTCGGTGATGTGCCCCACACATAGCCCTCGTCCTGAAACCGCTTATCCCAGTAAGTTTTCTTATCCATAATTGAATTCATATCTTCCTTGAAGGTAAAAATTATGATATTAGTATGAAATCATAAGAAGAATGCAATTTGTTGTAAGTCGCGTACCGTTGTTAAGCCAAACCTTAAAATTCCTGCCTGCCCTCAAGGGCTCGGGTCAGGGTAACATCTTAAATTTTAGGTTTGTATTTGAAATTACCTATCTATTTACCTTTATGTTAAAATCGGCTAGTACTGATTCTAAATCGGTAGCTAGTTCAGGCGCACCCTCTTTTATAAACTTGTACTCCTTGAGGGCGAGCTTATCATTGCCACTGAAATGCTCGCCATAATAAGAAGTAGGTGGGGATTGTTTGTGAAGATAATAAGTAGCTGCATAGCAACCCGCAAGATGAAAGTGAGCAGGAATACAATCAGGCGCGATACGTAGGATCTTCTTGTATGCTTTTGTTCCGTCTTCATTGTTGATAATGCAATGTATCTCCGCAGCCATTAATAATAGTTCAACTTTGTCATCTATATCGCTTGCCAGATTTGCAGCTTTCTCTAATTCCTTCATTGCCACTTTTCTATTGCCATACTCGTAATCCGCAAAACCCTTACGCTTTAAGATAGATGGTTCCTCAGGGTCTGATTCATCCGCAAACATTACCCAAGAGCCTCCTGGAAATATTGATGAAGGGTATTCCTGGTGTATCCTTCGTGCATTTGAGTAATGAATCATACCAAGACCTGCGTGAGCAAGGGGAAGAGATGGATTAATCTCTATAGCTCGCTTATAAAGAGAAGCAGCTTTGTGGTCGTTATATCTGCCACCTAAACGGTATTGACTATTCGCATACAAGCATAAGACGAAGTAATCGTTCGGATTTCGACGCAGTTCCGTCCAACAAAGGCAGCTTGCGCGTCTATAATGTTTTTTATCAAAGGCACGAACTGCTTGTTTAAGTAACCAGCTAGGATTATCTGGAAGTTCCTGCAATTTAGTACACTTCCTTTGTTTATGCTTAGCTAAAATTCCTGCCTGCCCTCAATAGCCTGCGTGAGGGTGACGTCATCCGCGTATTCAAGTTCGGTGCCGAAAGGCAGCCCGCGTGCAAGACGGGTAACCCTGATACCCAGCGGCGTTATCAGGTGGCTCAGATACATGGCGGTCTGCTCTCCCTCAAGGTTGGGGTTGGTGGCCAGGATAATTTCCTTCACCGAACCGTCTTTAAGTCGGTTCATCAGTTCTCTTACCCTGATATCCTCCGTGCCGACGCCTTCGGTGGGGGAAATAGCACCGTGTAAAACATGATACATTCCGTGATAAATACCCGTGTGCTCTATAGCCAGAATGTCCTGAGGCTGCTCAACAATACATATCTGGCTGGGGTCACGCTTGTCATTGCGGCAGAGGGAGCAGGGGTCAGATTCGGTTACGTTAAAACAGGTCGAGCAGAGGGTTATCTTGCGCTTCAGGGAAAGTATCGCTTCGGCAAGGAATTTGCTCTGCTCATCACCGGCACGCAACAGATAGAAGACGATACGCTGGGCACTCTTCGGCCCGATGCCGGGCAGTTTATTGAACTCCTGAATGAGATTATCGATTACATCAGCATGGGGAAGAACGTTCTGCTCCAAGGCTGTATCTCCTTCAACTGCTCAGGTTAAACCGGGAATTTTGAAATCGCCGGTGAGCCCTCCGAGGTGCTTGGTCGCCAATTCCTGGGACTTGGCCAGGGCTTCACTGACCGCGGTCAGTACCAGGTCTTGCAGGAGTTCAACGTCTTCCGGATTGACCACCTCTGGTGATATTTCGACCGACTGTATTTTTTGCTGCCCGTTCATGGTGACTTTAATGGCACCACCCCCAGAACTGCCTTCGACGGTCAGGCTGCTCAATTCCTCCTGAGCCTGGGCCAGTTTTGCCTGGAGTTTCTGGGCCTGTTGGAACATGAACTTGTTCATTTCTCCTCCGATTCAATTATCTGGGCACCTATCTTCAGGGCTTCTTCGATAAGGTGGTTTGCCTCCGGCTCATGGACGCAGCGAACGCGGCAGGCACGACCCAGGAAGTTGCTGATTATCTGCTCCGCTATCTGCTGATTGTCCGTCTTCTCCATATTTTCCTTGTGCAGCGGGAACTTGAACGACAGGATAATGGTATTATTCTCAACGGCTTTCGGTTTGGCACTTCTGAGCAGGGCGGCGGCGGGGGTTCGGCTCATGCTGGATGGGGCGTCACGGATGAATTTCAGCCAGTTCAGTTGCAGGTTTTCAATCTCCTCACCACCGGCTTCAGTGGGGATTGACGGGGCAGCTTCGGTCGAAGCCGGCGCAGGCGCTGGTTCTAATTCTGATTCTGGTTCCGGTTCCGGTTCACCTTTTTCCTCTTCCGGTTCTGGCGCTGGGACTGATTCTATTGCAGGCGCCGGTTCTGGTTCAAGCTTCTGCTCCACCGCTGGTTTGCGGGGAAGCTCTTCTTTAGCCGCTGGCTTTTCTGGTGAGAGTGGTGGCGTTTCTGTGACCACCGGTTTCATCGGCTGGCGTGCTTCAGGTTCTGCCTTTACCATCGGCGGTTCTTTGGCGGAAGGCAGGATTGCGTCCACCAGCGCAAGCTCCAGCGGCAGCGTGGAATAATTATCGAGGCCGAGGTCAAGCTGCCCGAAGAGCTTTACCGCCTTTAATATCTGAGATAAGGAAGCCTTGCCGGCCAGTTCCTTCAATTCTTCAATGTCCTCGGCGGGCAGGTCTATCGATTCGGCAGAGCCGGTTTTCACCAGGAGCAGCGCCCTGAGATATGCCACCAGTTCGCGATTGAACTGGCGCAGGTCAAGGCCATCGCTGTTGATGCCGTTTATGGTCGATACCCCGGCGGTAACATCGTTATTGACAATGTGCCTCACCATCTCTTTGGCTCGCCAGTCGCCGGTGATGCCCAGGATTGTCTGGGCCTGCATTAAGGTGACTTTTTTACCGTAGTAGGTCGTTAGCTGTTCCAGAAGGTTTTCCGCGTCTCGCAGGCTGCCGGTAGCGGCCCTGGCGATGAGCTTCAGAGCCTCTGGCTCGATTTTAATGGTCTCTTTCTTGCCGATTTGGGTCAGTTTGGTCACCACATCGTTCTGGGATATGCGTCGAAAATCAAAGCGTTGGCAGCGCGACATAATGGTGGGGAGGACTTTATGCACCTCGGTGGTGGCCAGGACAAAGATGACATGCGGCGGCGGCTCTTCAAGGGTTTTGAGCAGCGCATTGGACGCACTGGTACTCAGCATGTGTACTTCATCAATGATATAGACCTTGTAGCGTGCTTGGTTTGGCGCGTAATTGACCCTTTCTCGGAGGTTCCGGATGTTGTCCACGCCGGTATTGCTGGCAGCGTCGATTTCGATGACATCCAGGGCTCTGCCTTCGGTAGTTGCCTGGCACATCTCACAGGAATTGCAGGGTTCGCCCTTGCCTTCATTGGTGAGACAATTGACTGCCTTGGCGAGAATGCGTCCAGTACTGGTCTTACCGGTACCGCGAGGTCCGCAGAAAAGGTAGGCATGAGATACGTGGTTGCTAATCAGGGCATTTTGCAGCGTCTTGGTTACCTGTTCCTGGCCGACCACTTCGGCCAGGGTCTGCGGACGCCACCGACGGTAAAAGACCTGGGAAGCCATTTTATTTATTATAACCTATCTGTGGTGGTGTTTCTAGGCAGTCGCTGTCCGCTATAAAGTCAAGTTCTGAACATTAAACACCAGTGGTCCAGCATTGCGCTAATGTTCCACGTAGTTAAAAGAATAAAAAGCCAGCTTTACTCAGACGAATTTTGATTCTCCTTCCGTAAAGCTGGCTTGTCGGTCTAGTTTGTTTCAGGAGAGCAGGGAGGGTATATCTTTGGAGGCATCTTCAATGGCTCTCAGTCTGACCTCGGTTTCTTCCTGCCGCTTCTTGAATTCAGGGATAAGCTGTGTAGACTGGGTATAGTAAGTCCTCACTTTTTCCACATCGCTTAGCTCGGACAGGATGACGGTAACATCGAGCATGCCTCTCTCGCGTGGATAATCGCCGTTTCTGATCAGAGCTTCCGGCGCAATATCCCTCATGTAATCCCCGAGAGCTTTGACCATATCCATGTTCATCTCTTTGCTTGGTGCCGAGATGAGGTACAGGGCTCGCTTTGAATCCACGGGATTACATTTCAACGACAGCTCACTAATAGCCTCATCCATAGCCTGGACGCCCTTAAGGGTCTCATCGCCTTTGGCCCTGAAATCGCGCCTTGATTCACGGCGGAACCTGATTAGAGGAATATCTGACTTGCCGTATCCGATTACCGTCCAGCCAACCAGCGTCTGGATGATATCGCCGGCGTCAAGCACCTTTGAGGCAATGTACTTGGCTTTCTTTTCCTCCCCGGCACACAGCATGTTGTAAAAAGGCTCCGCGATCATGGAATTTATTTTTGAAATATTACTTTTGATCGAAGAATCCTTGCGGACAAATCTCTGGTTATCCACCAGAAATATAGCATCAGCCACAGAGTAGGACGATTTCAAGCAGGTGGCGGCATTATATATGGTTCTGTCCTCGGTGGTTTCTTCATGCTCAAAGGGAAGAACAATGAGGTTGTAAATTGGCTTGTCAGCATAGCGTTCTTTAATGTGCTGTGTCATCACTGAGATTGCCCCGGAACCGGTGCCACCGGCAGCGCTGGCAATAAACAGGAATGCGTCTGTCTCAAAGAACCGCTTCGTGGTCCTTATCGCATCGATTACCTTGTCGCCGTCCTCTCGGGCGATTTCAGCGCCGAGTTCATTTATTTTACCCACGCCATGGCCGCCGGTCTTACGACTACCGATGAGGATTCTATGCTGGTAGTCCTTTCTGATGTTCGTGAGCCCACTCAGGTCAGCAGCATCGGCATTGACCGCATAACAACCGGTGATTATCTCAATACCACGCGAGCTTTTTGCCTTCTTATTCAATCGGGCGAACTCATCCGCTATTCGACCACCGCACTGTCCGAAACCTACAACTACTAGTTTCATAACCCACCTCTAAATATAATGATAGAGTTTAGTTATTTTAAGCACACTTATGGTATAATGTCAATCTCTTCACCTAAAAGAGCCGCCGATATTCCTGGTAATAAAGTACCTGGCAATAATGTAATAGTGGGCGCATAAAATGAAGCTGGCACTGGGCTGGTCAATGGGTCATTTTTTGTTCAGGAAGCCTTATTTTCCACAAAAAATGTTGAAAAACTATAATACCTATATTAGAATTGTGTAAAACAATCTGGTGTGGGGGTTAATGGCAAGAGAAGCACCATCACAGGAAGTACTGGATGACGCCGGGCACGATATTAGTGACCTGGAAAAGGCAGTTGCCCGAACGGAACAGCTGGGTCGCGCCGCGATGGAGGCGACAGAGGCGACTACTCAGGCTGCCCAGAGGGCGATAAAACGCGCGGAGCAGATCAGCCGGGAGGCGAAAGAAGCCGCCGAGGCCGCCGCTAGGGCAGCTGAAGAGGCGATACAGCGTGCGGAAGAGGTAAACCGGGAAGCTAGAGAAGGCGCCGAAGCAGCCATTAGAGCTGCAGAAGAGGCGATAAAACGAGCTGAAGAAACTGCTCATACTCCGAAGGAAGCAGCCAAGGCAATTACAAAACGTTTTCAGGAAGCCATCAACCGTGCCGAAGAGATAAGCAAGGAGGCCATGGAAGCGGCGGAGGCGGCATATGTTTCCTCAGAGGAAGGGCTGAATCGGGTCAGTGAGATAGGCAGCGAAGCCAAAGAAGTTGCTGAGTCTGCAGCCAAGACGGCTAAAGAGGAACTTGATAAAGCTGAAGAAGCTGGTCGGACCGCCAAAGAAGCTGCCGAAGAATCCATCCGGATAGCCAAAGAAGCTGCCGGCAAGGCAGAGAAAGTCAACCGTGAGGCCAAAGAAGCTGCTGAGGCATCGGTAAAGGAAGCTAGAGAAGCCGTTGCCAAAGCGGACAGAGTCAGCCGGACGACAAAGGAAACGGCTGAGGCAGCGTCAAAGGCAACTCAGGAAGTAGCACTCAGGGCGGAGAAAATAAGTACCGATGCTAAAGGACTTGCCGAAACATCATTGAGAACCTCACAGGAAGCCATCATCCGTGCTGAGGCAATAAGCAAAGATATGAGATTGGCGGCAGATAATTCTGGCAGGGCTTCACGGGAGGCAATAGGCAGAGCCGAGGTAATAAGCAAGGAAAATAGGGCAGCAATAGATGCGGCCACTATGGCTACCAAAGAGGCTGTTGATGCTGCAATTGCAGTCTCCAGAGAGGCGGCGGAAACATCGTCCCGGGAGTCCCAGAAAGCGACCAGCCGGGCGGAAGACATAAGAAATGAGATAAAAACAGCGCATGACGAGCTAGTTAGGGCCTTTGAGGAGGCGATTGACCGTGTGGAGGCGATGAGCAGCGAGACATTGGAGAAAGCTGAGGAAGCGGTCAGGACCACGCGGGAAAGAGCTGAGAAATCAGCCATAGCCTCAGAAGAGGCGATAAGTCGGATAGAACAAATTAGTCAGGAAGCCAGGGTAACCGCCGAAGCTTCTGCCAAGGCAACCCAAGAAGCCGCTGAGGAGGCGATTAAAGTTGCCCAGGAAGCTGCTGAGGCATCAACCACTACCTCGCAGGAGGCGATAAGTCGAGCTGAAGATATTGGACGGGAAGCTAGGGAAACCAACGAAGCGGCAGCACATGCAGCTCAGGAAGCAATTGAGGAAGCAATGCGTATTGCCAAAGAGGCAGCGGAGGCGGCGACCGCAGCCTCTCAGGAGGCGATAATCCGGGCAGAGGCAATCGGCAAAGAAACCAAAGATACGGCAGATGAATCGATCAAAGCAGTCAAAGAAGCTACTAGGTTGGCTACCAGAGTCGCTAGAGAGGCGGCCGAAACTTCGGTGAAAGCCTTTGAAGAAGCGATAAGCCGGGCAGAGACAATAAGTCAGGGGACAAAAGAGACAACTGAAGAGTCTGCGAAGGCAGCCAAAGAGGCTACTGAGGCCACGGTACGTGCTGCCAGGGAGGCAACCGACGAGACGACACGGGTTGCCAAAGAGGCAGCGGAAACGGCTATAAAGGCATTTGAGCAGGCCATACTCCGTGTTGAGGCAGCCGGTAAGGAAGCAAGGGACGCAGCGGAAACATCATTCGAGGCTTTTGAAAAGGCGATCGGCGAGGTAGAGGAACCTCGTGAAGAAGAGGAGGTTGCTGAGGTAGCTGGAGAAACTGATGAGGAGACGGCTGAGGCATCACTCAAGGCTTTTGCCCAAGCAATTGGTAGAGCCAAGGAATCCAATGTGAAGGGAAAATCAAAAGCAGTACGAGGCAAAGGGAAGGAAAAGATAGAGGCGCGTTTGGACTTTCTGGCACGAATGTATGAGACCAAGAAAAACGAATCGGACGGTGAAGATAATATCGCGGAGGATGAAGGGACCGGTAAATAAATCACTCAGAAACCAATCACATATCAGTGTATCAGTAATATTAATACAGGAGGTACTCGATGGCGAATCCAAGGGAACAAACCAAGAAGGTTAGTGAGGAAACCGAAGAGGTAGTTGAAGAAACGGTCGAAGCCGTTCCTGAAGAAGTTGAGCAACCTAGCGCCGAGGTGGAAACACAATCGGTCAAGCCACTTGAAGAGGTATTGGGACAGGCGGAAAGAGCCTACGCTGCTTTTATGGAAGCGCAGCGACAGGTGGCCAATGCCTATCGGGCCAATGAGCAACAAATTGCCAAAGCCTACAAGCGTGCCGAGCAGCAGGCGAAGAATGCCTATGATGAGGCGATAAAAGAGACGATGGCAGCACGCGATGAAAATGTAGCCGCTGCACTTAAAGCCCGTGATGATGCTATCTCCCAGGCAGAGAGAGCGTTTAAAAAGGCGAAGGATCAAACGGATAAGCAATGCGAGGAACGGGTAGAGGCGGCCAAGAGCAGGAGGGAAGAAGCGCTTTCTGGAGCCTGGCAACTCCGTGAAGAGACCATGGACCAGGCCTGGAATATATACGCCAAGCTATCAAGATAACTACCGTAGTATGGCAATCTAAGTACTTCCTAGTGTGGCTGATACACTTGTGTGTGATTGGTAATTTATTAGTTAGATTAAAGACGGGATATCTTTGAGGGTGACCTCTATTCCCCGGTACTTGTCTTCGATTCCTTCCTGTCTCTTCTTCAGTGCGGTAATGAGGCTGAGAGTCTTGGTGAAGTAGCTCCTTACCTTTTCCACGTCACTAAGTTCCGATAGGATGACGGTAACATCAAGCATTCCTTTTTCTCTTGGATAATCACCGCTTCTGATGACCGCCTCGGGGGCAAGGCTCTTGAGGTAGGTACCGAGCTCCTTGATGAGGTCGACGTTCATTTCCTTGGGTGGGGCGGAAACCAGGTAAAGAGCTCTCTTAGAATCTATGGGGTTGACCTTGAGTGAGAGACCGCTGATCGCTTCGTCCATGGCCTGGGTTCCCTTCTGCGCTTCCGCGGCCTTGTTTCTAAAATCGCGTGTCCGGGTCATGATTTTCTTGGCCAGTGAAATTTCAGAACGTCCATAACCAATTGCCGTCCATCCGGTCAGTGTCTGTATAATGTCGCCGGCGTCAAGTATCTTCGCTCCGATGTACTGGGGTTTCTTTTCTTCGCCGGCGCAAAGCAGGTTGTAAAATGGCGCGGTAATGAGGGAATTGATTTTGGACAAATTACTCCTGATTGAGGCGTCTTTCATCACGTATCTCTGGTTGTCAACCAGGAAGATGGCGTCGGAGACCAGATAGGCAGATTTCAGACACGTGGCGGCATTGTATATGGTTCTTTCCTCGGTGGCCTCTTCATGTTCGAAGGGCAGGACTATGAGATTATATACCGGCTTATCCACATAGCGCTCTTTGATAAGTTGAGTGATAACGGGAAGCGCGCCGGAGCCAGTACCCCCGGCTGCACCGGCTATCAGCAGAAACGCGTCTGCTTCCACGAAGCGTTTGCTGGTTCGTATCGTTTCAATAATCTTATCGCCGTCCTCTTTGGCAATCTCAGCGCCAAGCTCGTTAATCTTGCCGACACCGTGTCCGCCAGTTTTTCGGCCACCGATGAGGATGCGATGCTGATAATCTGGTCTAATGCCAGTCAGGCCACTGAGGTCGGCAACATCGGTATTAACGGCATAGGCGTTGGCGATGATATCAATACCACGTTGGACGTGCGCCTTACGGTTTAATCGGGAAAATTCATCAGCAATTCGACCGCCACACTGTCCAAAACCAACTATAATTAATTTCATTTTTTACCTTATTTTTTAATTTGTGTTATTTTAGGCATTATTTCTATGTAATGTCAATGATATACTTTTTACAAATACACGTTTGAGGCAGATTGAGTGAGGAATTGGCGCCTGGATAGAGTAGAAAAAAGTCCCTCCCTCAAAAGTAACCCCCCTGGCTGTTTGAAGAGACGATAGCAGTTCATTTCTTTTTCTAGTACAGGCAACTGGTATACTATAACATCTTTTGTCCGTTTTGTTACAGCCCCCTATTGGCAATAAAGGCAGCCAGGTCGGCCAGACGGCAGCTATAACCCCACTCGTTGTCGTACCAGGCAAGGACCTTGACCATATTGCCGCCAATGACCATGGTGCTCAAAGCATCGACAATGGTACTGGCCTGGTTGCCTTTGAAGTCCATACTGACCAGAGGCTCCTCGCAGTATTCCATGATACCGTTCAGAGGTCCTTCGGCGGCGGCTTTGAATGCCTGGTTGACCTGCTCAACGGTTACCTCCTGCTTCAAATCAGCAACGAAGTCTATGACCGAGACAGTGACCACGGGGACACGAAAGGCCATGCCGTGCAGCCTGCCCTTAAGCTCGGGGATAACCAGGGTAACGGCATGGGCGGCGCCGGTGGTGGTGGGGATAAGGTTCATGGCGGCGGCACGCGCCCGGCGCAGGTCCTTGTGCACCATGTCCTGGATTTTCTGGTCATTGGTGTAAGCGTGGATAGTGGTCATCAGTCCCTTATCCACACCGAAGTTATCGTGGAGCACTTTGACCACCGGGGCGATGCCATTTGTAGTGCAGGAGGCGTTGGAGACTACGGTGTGTTTCGCCGGGTCATACTTTTCCTCATTGACGCCGAGGACGATGGTGATATCCTCATTCTTGGCCGGGGCGGATATAATCACCTTTTTGGCACCACCATTGAGGTGGGCGGAAGCCTTGGCAGCATCGGTGAAAAGACCGGTTGACTCGATGACGATATCTGCACCGTGGTCGCGCCAGGGTATGTTGGCGGGGTCTCTTTCCGAGATGACCTTCACCTTATTGCCGTCAACAATGATAGCGTCATCGCTGGCCTCTACTGTTCCTGGAAAGCGGCCGTAGGTGCTGTCCCATTTCAGCAGGTGGGCGTTGGTTGCGGTATCAGTAAGGTCGTTAATGGCCACCACTTCCAGTTCACCTTTATGGTACTGGTTGATGGTGCGAAAGGTCAGTCGACCGATGCGACCGAAACCGTTGATTCCGATTCTGGTTGTCATCTTCATTCCCCCCGCGTCATTTGTGATTTAACAGATAATATTATTGATGTGGCCTTACGCTGGCGAAGGCCCCTGTTCCAGCAAATTGCGCTGACTGCCCCAGTTCATCTTCTATCCGAAGGAGGCGGTTATATTTGGCGGTGCGTTCAGAGCGACAGGGAGCGCCGGCCTTGATTTGACCTGCATTGAGGCCAACCGCCAGGTCCGAGATAGTCGTGTCTTCGGTCTCGCCGGAGCGATGGCTGACGACCGCCGTCCATCCCGCATCCTGTGCCATCCTGATGGCAGCGATTGTTTCCGTAAGGGTACCGATTTGATTGAGCTTTATGAGGATGGAATTGGAAGCTTTAATATCAATACCTCGTTTCAGCCGACTGACATTGGTAGTGTAGAGGTCATCGCCGACCAGCTGTACTTTGTTACCCAGTTTTACGGTAATAAGTTTCCAGCCGTCCCAGTCGTCCTCAGCCATGCCGTCTTCGATGCTGATAATCGGATAGGCTGCTGTCCATTTGACATAAAACTCCACCATCTCGGTTGAACTGAGACTGGTGCCTTCGCGCGCCAGCACATACCTGCCGTCCTGGTAAAATTCACTGGCGGCCGGGTCAAGGGCAATAAAGCAGTCCCGACCGGGCTGGTAGCCCGCTTTCTCAATTGCATCCAGCACCGCCTCGACGGCCTCTTTGTTGGAAGGAAGGGGAGGGGCAAAGCCTCCTTCATCGCCGACGTTGGTGCTGAGCCCTCTGTCCTTCAGGACTTTTTGCAGCGAATGATAGACTTCAGTGCCCATTTGCAGGGACTGACGGAAGCTGGAGGCACCGGCGGGCACTACCATGAATTCCTGGAAATCCGTAGAATTGGCGGCATGTTTGCCACCGTTCAAAATATTCATCAATGGTACCGGCAGGGTATACCCGTCGACCTGGCCAAGATAGCGATAAAGCGGCAAGTCCAGGGAGTTTGCTGCGGCATGGGCCACCGCCAGAGATGTTCCCAGAATGGCATTGGCTCCCAGTCGCGATTTACTATCGGTGCCATCAAGCTTTATCAGTTTACGGTCAATGGCTTCCTGGTCGGTGGCGGCCATTCCTTTAATGCCGGAGGCGATGCGTGTATTGGTATGATTTACCGCCTGGAGGACACCCTTACCACCGTACCTTTTATTATCCCCATCGCGGAGTTCCACCGCTTCGTAGGTGCCGGTACTGGCCCCCGAGGGAACGGCTGCTTGCCCAATCGTTCCATCTGAAAGCATTACTTCTACTTCTACCGTCGGATTGCCCCTCGAATCGAGGATTTCTCTACCTTTAACCTGTTCGACGGTTGTTGTTTCTGACATGCTCTTTCCTCAAAGTCAGCTATTTATCGTTTTAAGCGCTTTGTTTACCGCATCAGCCGGATTCTGGGCGAGTATAATTGAGTTATCTGTTTGACCGTTTCGGGACAGCGACCAGGTATTCAGGCCAATGACTGGTATGCCATTGCGCAGTGCATGGCCGATTTCGGACAGGGTACCGTAGCCACCATCGATGGCTATCACTGCCTCGGCGCTTTTCACCACTATCACGTTCCTCGCTTCGCCTAAGCTGGTCACGATTGGAACCTGCACGTATGGGTTAGCTGTCTGGCGACTGCCTCCGGGTAGGATGCCGATGGTCAGCCCGTCCTCAGCGCTTGCTCCCTTGCAGGCGGCTTCCATGATGCCGCCCAATCCCCCACAGACGAGCACAGCCCCTTTTCTGGCCAGTTCCCGCCCCACCTCTTCCGCCAGTCTTGTTTCCTCTGACGTAGGGTCGCTGCCACCAATAACGGCGATAAACCGCTTCTGCTCTCTCATATCTGGGGGTATAATTACACAATTATAGCATTTAGCCTGTGCCAAGGCAAAGAGGGCTATCATGTAAAAGCGGCTTTTAGTTATATTTGTTCATCGCTGTGGTCAGACCTTCGCTGAGGAGGCAAAATATGGCCTCGTCGACTTTCTTTATGACCTCGGCGACGATTTTATTCTCGCTGGAATCGAAATCGCTGAGCACGTGGTCGATGACCTCAGCGTCTTTATCCGTGTTGGCACTGTCTACATAATCAGGTCGGCTTATGCCCACCCTGATGCGAATGAAGTCGGCATTTTCCAGCTCTTCGATAATTGACTCGATACCCTTATGTCCGCCGGACCGGCCTCCCTGACGGATGCGTATTTTGCCCAGCGGCAGGTCAAGGTCATCATGGATGATAATCAGGTCTTCAGGGCGGATTTTATATCGTTTCACAAGGCGGCTCACCGAGTGTCCGCTAAGGTTCATCATAGTCTGCGGTCTGGCCAGTACCAGCTCTGTGCCGGCAACTTCACCCTCGCCGACCCTTGCCTGTCCCTTTTTGCGGGCAAAGCGTATCCCATGCTTTCTGGCCAATCGGTTCAGGCACATGAAGCCGATATTGTGCCGATTGCGAGAGTAGGTCAACCCCGGATTTCCCAGGCCAACGATTAATTTCATATCAGGCTTTCTGGCTTAGTAATTGCCGGAACTCTGCTTCGTTCATTATCTTCGTGCCCAGACTCCGGGCCCTGTCCAGCTTGGAACCGGGGTCGGCGCCGAACACCAGGCAGGTGGTTTTTCTGGTCACGCTGCTGCCCGTGGCGCCGCCGAGGGATTTGATTCGTTCCTCGGCTTCCTTCCGGGAAAATGACTCAAGGGTGCCGGTGAGGACAAATTCCATGCCGGAGAGAGGCAATGCCTCGACCTTGACTGGCTTTTCCTCCAGCTTGACTCCGGCTTCCCTTAATCTTTTAATGATATCACGGTTAGCGTCCTCGTGGAAAAAAGCGATGATGCTGTCGGCAATCTTCGGTCCGATGGTCTCAATGGACACAAGTCTTTCCCGGGAAGCCTCGGCCAGCGCGTCAATGCTGTGAAATTCCCTGGCCAAAAGCTCGGCGGTTTCCCCACCGATATGGCGTATGCCGAGGGCCAGAAGAACCTGGGCCAGCGGTCGGTTCTTGCTCTTTTCGATAGCATCGAGCATATTGCTGACGCTTTTCTCGCCCATTTTCTCCAGGCCGAGAAGCTGTTCTTTTTTATCTTTCAGATAGTACAGGTCGGCGATGTCTTTAATTAATTCTTTCTGGAACAGGGTGATGGTCAGGTTTTCGCCGATACCTCTTATATCCATGGCCCCGCGTGAAGCGAAGAGCTCTATTCGCCGCTGTGCCTGAACGGGACAGGCGGCGTTGGAGCAGTAATACATCGCCTCGCCTTCAGGTCGGATAACTTCGCTCCCGCAGACCGGACACGCCGGACGCCCCTTTTCTTTATCGAAGATTGTATCCAGAAGTTTGAACTCTTTCTCTTTTCCGGTGCGCTTGCTGACGACCGGCCCAACAATCTCGGGTATGACCTCGCCGGCGCGCTGGACGATTACGGTATCACCGATGCGGATGTCCTTGCGCCTGATGTCGTCCTCATTGTGGAGGGCTGCCTGCTTGATGGTCACCCCGCCCACCGACACCGGCTCCAGGATGGCGTAGGGGTTGAGGGTGCCCGTCCGTCCCACGCTGATACCGATGTCGATTAGCTTGGTGGTTCCCTGTACCGCAGGAAATTTATAGGCGATTGCCCACCGTGGCTCGCGGCCGACATCGCCCAATCTCCTCTGCAGCTCAAGCTGGTTCACTTTGACCACGATGCCGTCGGCCTCATACTGGAGGTTTTCCCGTTTCTCCATCCAGGCCTGGTAGTAATCTTCAACCTGCTTGATATCAGTTAGATGGCGGTTGTTGGGGTTAACCTTGAAGCCAAGCGACTTGAGGTATTCCAGCGTTTCCCAGTGGGTCGATGGTGTCGCCCCGTCTTCGGCGTAACCGAGCATGTAAATATAAAGGTCCAGCGGGCGTCTGGCGGTAACCCTGGGGTCGAGCTGGCGCACCGAGCCGGCGGCGGCATTTCTGGGATTGGCGAACAATGGCAGTCCCTCCTCTTCCCTTTCCCGGTTTATCCTGTGGAAGCCGGCTACAGGCAGGTATACCTCGCCGCGCACCTCAAATCGTGGCGGGGCGTCTTTCGGCACGGCCAGAGGGATACTTTTGATGGTCCTGAGGTTCTGCGTTATATCCTCGCCGCGTAAGCCATTGCCGCGGGTAGCCCCGGTGGCGAATCGGCCATTCACGTAGGTCAGGGCAACCGCCAGTCCGTCGATTTTGTGCTCGCCGACAAAGTCGAAGTCGGCGTGGCCAATCAGCCGTGAAATACGGGTATGCCAGGCGAGCAGTTCCTCGCTGGAGAAGGCGTTGCCGAGGGACAGCAGGGGTATTGGATGCTCCACCACACCGAAGGCTTCCAGGGGTTCGGCGCCAACGCGCTGGGTAGGTGAATCGGGAGTTAAGTACTGGGGGTACTGCTCCTCCAACTGCCGCAGCTCCCGCATCAACGCGTCGTACTCAGCGTCGCTGATTTCAGGGCTGTCGAGCACATAGTAGCGGTAGTTGTGATGGTTTATCTCGGCCCTTAGCTTTTCAACCCTCTTTTTTGCTTCTTCAAGGTCAGCCATAACGTCTTTAACTGGGAAACATATTTACACTAGAAGTATAGCACAGTCGAAGGTGAGAGAAAAGGTGAACGAGAGCCTTTACCTAGTGTAAATGAGAGGTATCATTAAGTAAATTCAATGTAGCGCCGTGCGAATGGGTCTCCACAATGCTGAGCGAGGCTAAATCGGTGCGGAGCTGCCGCCAGTGACATATATCTATCTTCAGCAGATGGCAGAGCAGAAGGCGCAGCACCCCGCTGTGGGCAACCACCAGGACTGTGTCCTCGGTTACATGTTTATCGAGACGGCTGAGGAATCTAATAACCCGCCGGTCGAGGTCAGTGATGCTTTCGCCCTCGGGAAAACAAAAAGAGGGGTCCCGGGTCGGCCAGGCCTTGACCAGTTCCGGATAGCGTTGACCAATTTCACTGAAGGACAGCCCTTCCACCTTGCCAAAATTTATCTCCAGCAGTTCCGGGCAGGTTTTAACATCCAGCCGGTGATAAGAGGCAATGATTTCGGCGGTGGCCGAAGCCCGGCTCAGTTGGCTCGCATAAATGGCATCGATTTTTACCTTGGCAAGGCGGTCAGCAAGTCGCTCGGCCTGCCATATCCCCTCGGCACTCAACTCAACATCGGTCTGCCCCCAGAACCTTTCTGCGCTGTTGCCTTTGGTATTGCCATGTCTTGCCAGAAGCAATCTAGACAATGACGACCTCCTCAACAGGGAGCACCAGGTTCATTTCTCGCTTCAGAGCGAATACCTCCGAGAATAAGCGTATCCAGTTATGCACAATCGCATCAAATGGCACCGGGCGACCAAGAAGCTCCGCCATCGAGGTCATTGATGCTCCTTCCATGCCGCAAGGCCTGATATGGTCAAAATATTTTAAGTCATTGTTGACATTGAGGGCAAACCCGTGCGTGGTGATGTAGTGGCTGACGTTGATGCCTATGGAGCACATTTTCCGGTCGCCTGCCCAGACACCTCCCGGGCGGTTACCATTGCGCTGTCCCTCAATCCCAAAACTTCTAAGAAGCCCGATGATGACCTCCTCCAGTTTCCAGATATATTCGCGGACACCTAATCCGTTCGCCCTGAGGTCGAGAACTGGATAACCGACCAGCTGCCCCGGCCCGTGATAGGTGATGCTGCCCCCGCGATTGGTCCGCAGCACCGGGATATTTTCCGGCGGGACAATGATATCCTCTTTGCCTCGAAACCGCCCTACGGTATATACGTGCGGGTGCTGGAGCAGCAGGACGGCGTCGGGAATTCGACCCTCCGCTCTGAGCTGCCTTAACGTCTCCTGCTGATTCAGGGCGACCTGGTATGGGACTGTTCCGATATATTGCGCTATGTATCCTTTTTGGCAGATCAGGTCGATGTCCGACGTTTCCATCATGGCAACTTCCAGCGCAGGTCCGGTTTTCTGGCGGCATTGACCTCGTCCAGCCTTCTCACGGGAGTACTGTGTGGTGCAGAACGCAGCGATTCCGGATTTTCCTCAGCTTCCCTGGCAATTTCAACCATGGCTTCGATGAAGGCATCGAGCGTCTCTTTGCTCTCGGTTTCGGTGGGCTCTATCATGACGGCCTCCTCAACCACCTGGGGGAAATAGATGGTTGGTGGGTGAAAACCGTAGTCAAGCAGGCGTTTGGCGATGTCCAGCGTGGCGACTCCCTTCGCTTTTTGTCTTTTGCCGGAGAAAACCACCTCGTGCATACAGGTGCGGTCATAGGGCAGATGATAGTATGGCTTCAATTTCTCTTTAATGTAATTGGCATTGAGAACGGCGTTTTCGCTGACTTCCCTTAAACCTTCGGCGCCCAGCGAGCGGATGTAGGCGTATGCTTTGACCATAACGCCGAAGTTCCCGTAGGCAGTGCCAAGGCTGCCGATTGATTTTGGCGGTATGGCGAACCGGTATTCTCTTTTATCCTTTGAAACGACCGGTGTGGGCAGGAAATTGGACAGATTACCCTTGACGCAGACCGGGCCCGAACCGGGGCCGCCGCCGCCATGCGGAGTGCTGAACGTCTTGTGCAAGTTAAGCTGGACGCAGTCGAAACCGAGGTCGCCGAACTTTACTTTTCCCAGCAGGGAGTTCAAATTGGCGCCATCGCCGATGAGCAATCCGCCTCTATCGTGGACAATGGCGCTTATCTCGGCAATCCGGGGGTCAAAGAGACCGAGCGTGGTCGGCATGGTCAGGGTCACGGCAGCGACCTCTTCATTCATCAGACCTGTCAGGCGCTTCAAGTCAAGGTTGCCGTCGCCATTGGATTTAACGATGGTCACCTCAAAACCGCACATGGTCGCGGTTGCCGGGTTGGTACCGTGTGCCGAGTCTGGCACCAGTATTTTGCGTCGACCTTTTTCACCGCGTGAGCGGTGATAGGCTTTGACCATCAGCAGGCCGGCCAGTTCCCCCTGCGCTCCTGCCATCGGCGCCAGGCTGGTGGCATTCATCCCGGTAATCTCGGCGAGCAGCTCCTGCAGTTCATACATAAGCTGTAGGGCTCCCTGCACCGTGTCAACTGGCTGATAGGGATGAATCGATTGAAATCCCGGAAATCGGACAATGTCCTCATGCCATTTCGGGTTGTACTTCATGGTGCAGCTGCCAAGCGGGTAGAATCCGGTGTCCACGCCGTAATTTCGCCTGCTGAGAGCGGTGAAGTACCTCACCAGCTCAGCTTCGCTGACCTCAGGGAGCGCCAGTTCCTGACGCATAAATTCCCGGGGAGGAAGCTCGGCGGCTGGTACATCCAGTTCGGGAAGTCGGCACCCGACTTTACCCGGTCTGCTTATATCCGGCAACAGATAGTGCTTGCTTTTTTTCATAGCGCTCCCAGAGCGGAGACAAGGCGGTCTATCTCCCGTCTTGAATTCATCTCGGTGGCGCAGAGCAGCAGGCCGTTGTCCACCAGGTGGCTCACGTCAAGGCCACCGATGATTTTTTCTTTCCGAAGTGCTTGGTTTATCTGTTCGGGTGGTATCGGGCAACGAATGGTGAATTCTTTAAAGAACGGCTGCTTGAAGGCCAGCGAATAGCCCTCAAGCTTATTTATAGAGCTGGCCAAGTAATGGGCCTTGTGGTAGCAGAGCTCGGCCACCCGGCGAAGCCCGTCTTTCCCCATCGCTGCCAGATAAACCGTGGCGGCGAGTGCCACCAGCGCCTCATTGGTACATATATTCGAGGTCGCTCGCTCTCTCCGTATATGCTGCTCGCGGGTGGCCATGGTGAGAACGTAGCCGGTCTGGCCTTCAACATCAATCGTACGGCCAACAATTCTGCCCGGCATCTGGCGCAGATGTTCTTGGCGGCAGGTGAAGATGCCCAATCCGGGCCCGCCGAAATTCAACGGGTTGCCCAGCGACTGCCCCTCGGCGACGGCGATGTCCGCACCGTAGTTTCCCGGCGGTTGAAAAAGGCCGAGAGAAATCGGGTCGAAGATAACGACCAGCAGCGCCCCGGCGCGGTGCGCAAGCTCGGCATAGCGCTCTGCCTCTTCAAAGTGGCCGAAGAAATTGGGCTGCTGCACGAGCAAACAGGCACATTTATTGGATAAATCTTTAAAATCTGGCTTCAGCTCATTTATGGCTATATCCTGGCCGCTGTCGTAGGTGCCAATGACGTCACGGTATCTGGGATTTACCGTTGACAGTAAAGCAACCTCTTTTCTATCCGTAAGGCGACAGGCCATGAGGGCCGCCTCGGCGGCCGCCGAGGCGCCGTCGTACATGCCGGCGTTGCTGACCTCCATTCCGGTCAGCTGACAGACCAGCGATTGGTATTCGTATATCGACTGCAGGATTCCCTGGCTGGCTTCGGCCTGGTAGGGGGTATAGGCGGTGTAGAACTCGCTGCGCCCGGTGATGTGCCCGACAACGCTGGGAACAAAGTGCCGGTAATAGCCCGCGCCGAGAAAACAAGCATAGTCATCCAGAGCGGCATTTTGACGCGACAGCTGACGTAACTCCCCTTTGAGCTCCAGCTCGGTGAGGGGTGGCGGCAGGTTAAACCGGACATCACGAAACTGCGCCGGGACGTCCTGAAAAAGCTCGTCAACGGAACCGGCGCCGATATCACGCAGCATAGCGGCGCGGTCACGGTCAGTATTTGGAATATACGGTGAAGGCATTTGTCCTTGATACCTCCCGTCTAATCTGAAGCATCCTGCGAAAGCCCGGCGACGAATTCCTTATATTCGTCACCGCTCATCAATACTTCCAGCTCCTCGGGCTGACTTAGTTCAATCTTTAATAGCCATCCAGCCCCGTAAGGGTCCTCATTCACGAGTGCGGGGTTATCAAGCACGGCCTGATTTCTCTCCAGCACTTTACCGCTCGCTGGCGAGAAAAGGTCGGATACCGCTTTAACCGTTTCAACCTCTCCCATCTTCTCAAATTGTGCCACCTGAGAACCGGGTTCGGGCAAATCAAGAAAGACGATGTCGCCAAGTTGGGACTGCGCATAATCGGTGATTCCAATCCTCGCTTTGCCCTGAGGCTCGGCACAGACCCATTCGTGCTCCTGCGAATACCTATATTCCTGCAGATTCATTTCCTTCTCCGGCTCCGATTCATTCTGTTTTCCCACAAACAAAAAGGGGCCAATCTACTTTTTATAGACTAGCCCCTCTGTCCTTTTACCTGAGAGATCACCCGTTTATAGCGGGTTGCCCCTTCGGTGTCCTTCAGCTGAAGGACTCTCCAGAGGTGTTATTTTGGGCAGTCCTTTTGCCTGAGAGTTTCATCCTTCCACTGGAGGGACTTTCCCCTTCGGCGCCCTTGCGGGTCTCTCCTGCCGCTATGTGATGCAGACTAGCATACATCATTTACGCTGTCAAGGTTTACACGGGGAAGAGATAACGGTAAGGGAGTGCTTTTGACATAAAGATTTTATTTATGTAGCATTATGTTGACGAGCAGAATACCCTTCCGTATAAATCTCAGGAAAGAGGCAATTAATGAAGGTTCTCGTAGCCGACCCGATAGCGGCACAGGGCATTGATATCCTGCGGCAGCATGCTGAGGTTGATGTAAAAAAGGGCATGACGCCTGAGGAACTGAGGTCAGTTATCAGCGATTATGATGCTCTGGTGGTGCGCAGCCAGACGCGGGTCACTGCTGATATTATCGAAGTGGCGGAAAAGCTGCAGGTCATCGGCAGGGCGGGGGTGGGGGTGGATAACATAGATGTCGATGCCGCCACCCGCCACGGTATCATTGTAATCAATTCTCCAGAAGGCAATATCGTCTCCACCGCCGAGCATACCATTGCCATGCTGCTTGCCCTGGCACGTCGCATTCCGCAGGCACATGACCTTCTCCACGCCGGGGTGTGGGACCGCGAATTAAAGGGGGCAGAAATCCGCAACAAGGTGTTGGGTATTATCGGCCTGGGCCGTGTGGGAACCGAAGTGGCGGAAATGGCCAAAGGGTTGCGCATGGAGGTTATCGCCTATGACCCGATGGTCTCGGAAAGCAGGGCAGAAAGATTGGGTGTACAGCTCGTGGAGCTGGAGACGCTGCTGAAAACGGCCGATTTCATCACCATGCACGTGCCGCTTAACGCCAGCACCAGGGATTTAATTGGCCGCAGTGAACTCAGGCTGGTCAAACCTACGGCCATGCTGATAAACTGCGCGCGGGGTGGCATCTTGGATGAGAAGGCACTCTATGATGCGCTCAATCAGGGGAAACTGGCCGGGGCGGCAATCGATGTCTTCAGCAAGGAGCCGGCACAGGATAACATTCTGCTTCAGAGCGATAAGGTAATCGCTACCCCTCATATGGCGGCCTCAACATTTGAGGCAGAGGCAAGCGCCAGCATCGATATCGCCGAGCAGGTGGTTGCCGTTCTCCAGGGGCACCCGCCCAAGTCGCCGGTAAACGCGCCAATGATAACAGCAGAGGCCCTGTCAATACTTGGGCCGTATATCCAGGTGGGTACGACCATCGGGCGGATTGCCGTGCAGTTGTTGGAAGGGCATCCGGACTCGCTGACCATTCGCTACCAGGGTGACATTGCCAGAGAGGATACCAATCCGGTAAAGGTGGCTGTGCTTGCCGGCCTGCTGAACGGTCTTACGGAAGAGCGTGTGAATATGGTCAATGCTGACATCATCGCCGACAGCCGTGGATTAAACGTTACCGAGCAGAAAGAAGCTACCTGTGAAAATTACGCCAATATGCTGACGGTAGAGGTAAATACCAGAGCGGGAAAGACACTCGTGGCCGGGTCGTCGCTCCGGGGCCGGACTCACCTGACGCGGATGGGCGATTACTGGCTGGAGATAGAGCCAACAGGCAGCTATATGTTATTTACCGAACATAGAGACTGTCCCGGGATGATTGGGATGGTGGGTACCGTTATCGGCAACGCGAATATCAATATCAGCCAGATGCAGGTTAGCCGGGGAGTGCACCGTGGTGGTGGCGCGATGATGGTGCTCTGTCTGGATGACCCGATAACCGAGGAGTGCTATCAACAGATACGTGCCATACCGGATATGTACAAGGTGCTCGCCGTAAAACTGAACAAGTAGCGGGTGAATACAACGATGACGTGTTTGTAAATCGCCGCTGGTTTATATTAAACTTTATACACTATACCCAAAGAACAAAATGCTAGGCAGGAGGCAGATGGAATGAAACAGTCAACGGTAAATAGTGCGCAGGCCGGATTGGCCGAATTAATCGCCACGGCCAAAGAATACGTGTGGCCGGCTTTCGGCAGAGACTCCACCTTTTTTGACCTCCCGGTATCCATTATCAGCGCCGGTGAGGGCAACTATGTAATCGATAGCTTTGGCAACCGTTTGCTGGAGACGAACTCGTGTGGCGCAGCCGCTTCCCTCGGCTTCAATCACCCGGTGCTCATGGAAGCGATGAAGCAGCAGATGGAGAAGATAGTCGTTACCACTCCCAATCTCTTCGCCCCCACGGAACCGGTGGTCTGGCTTTCTGAAAAGCTCGCCCAGATAACGCCCGGCAGCCTGAAATATACCATTTACAGCAGCAACGGCAGTGATGCCAACGAGACAGCGCTCAAAATCGCCCGGCATTACTGGAAGATAATGGGCGAGGGTACGAAGTACAAGGTCATCCACCGTTACCCCGGTGACTATCATGGCATGGGTATGAGTATCTCCAGCGCCAGCGGCCATATCTTTCGGCGGACGCCGTTTGAGCCGCTCATGGCCGGTTTCGTGGCCATCCATGCCCCGAACTGCTATCGCTGCCCGTATAACCTGACCTGTCCGGAGTGCGACCTGCTGTGCGCTGAAGAGCTGCGCAAGGTTATCGAGTTTGAAGACCCATCGACCGTAGCCTGTTTCATCACCGAGTCAACCAATACCGGACTGGGAATCATTCCGCCGCCTCCGGGATATATGAAGCGAATTCGGGAGATCTGTGACCAGTATGAAATCCTGCTCATTTGCGATGAGGTAATCACCGGCTTCGCCCGCAGCGGCTTCTGGTTCGAGTGCGAAAAGCATGGCATTGTGCCCGATATGCTGGCCATGGGCAAGAACATGTCCTGGGGCTGTGGCGCGCTGGCGGGCACGCACGTAAAGAGCGAAATCGCTGAGGCCTTCACGGGCAAGAACACCCTGCAGCATGGATACACATTTGGTGGTACCGGTTATCTGGCCGCCGCCGGACTGGTCGGCATAAAGTACGTGGAAGAGCACAACCTGCTGGCCCGGGCAAAGGAAATCGGCGATATTATGGCCAAGGAGCTGGGTGCCATCAAGGACAAATCGGCCGTCGTCGGCGACGTGCGCGCCAATGCCGGTTTGATTGCGGTTGAGCTGGTCAAGGATAAGGTGACCAAGGAACTGTTCCCCGACCGCGCTGCCGTGGCCGGAGTTGTCGGCAAAGTGGGCCGGGAAAACGGAGTCCTGTTCGCCTGCTCGACGTGGTACGGCGATATCCTCTGGATGATGGTCTCGTTGACCATGACCAATGACGAGCTCGGCCTGATTGTCAATGCCGTTGATAAAGCGGTCGCCGCGGTGGAAAAGCAGTTCACTTAAACGGCTTTTTGCAGAGGGAAATATTTAGCTCCACAAGTTCCGGAGCCGAATGACGCCTATATCTCTTTGTCTTCGTCCTGGCGTCTCTTTACCGACAACCGTTGCTGGGTGGAGATTATCTGTCTTAAGGATTGAATCCGGTCTCTTAATTCCTGAGCGACCGCCTCATCGCTGAGCAGTTGTTTGAGCCTCGATTGGTCAAGGCCGGTAACTTTTTCCCACAAACCCTCCGGCTCAAGGAGAGACTTGATATCTTCTTCTTTGAAACCGGTCATCTCCACCAGCTGGTAGGTGATTTCGTTCTCCGGCCCGAAAACGCGGTTCAGCCCTTCTGCTTCGCAGTAACTGATTATTCCCTGCCTCAATTCGTCGAGTTCTTTTTGTAGCTCTTTAATCTGTGCCTGAAGGGATGCATACCGTTCTATGTCCTCGGCTTCGATAGTGGTGGACGGCGGCTCTCCGGCGGCTGTTTCCGCGATTCCCCCCCTGTATAAATGGCGGTAGTACGGGCAATGCTCGGGGAAATCGCAGGGGCAATAATCATTCTCCGTGGCCGGGAAAATCCCTTGGTTAATCTTTTCCGCGACGTCGAGGACCAGTTGTTTTGCCTCGTTGAGCTGAGTGGGCTTGCGACCAGGACAGCTAACAGGCGTATTTGACCTCATGTGGTACAGGGTCAGTTTTTCTACCGGTAGCTGCCAGAGCTGCTCGGCGGCTATCTGGTAAAGGGTTAACTGGAGGTCTTTCCTCAGGTAATCATTGGTGAACAGCTCTTTGCTCGTTTTATAGTCAACGATGGATAATCCGCTGTCTTCCAGCTTGTCCACCCGGTCGATAAATCCCCTCAGTTTCACGCCACCGATGTCAATATAGAATAGTTTCTCCACGGCCAGAGGCATCTGGAAATCACGATTGTGGATTTCCCAGAAAGTGGTCAGCATCTCTTTCCCATATGCTTTGTAGTTCGCCTCCTCTTCGGCGGACTCATAGCCTCCGGAGAGCCAGTTTTCCTCATAGAAGCGAAGCAGCTCTTCGAGGGCGGGAGGTGGTGGCACTCTCACACGGAAAAAATGTTCGGCACAGAGGTGCACGGTTGAGCCGAAGCTGAAATACCACTTGTCCTTTGGCTTCAGGCCGTCGATATACTGAAGCCTGTAGCTGAGCGGGCACGTTTGATAAAGATTGATCTGTGAAAAACTGAGCGGTCTGATGTCTATCCTCCTTCATTAATGTTGTTAAACAGGGCCCTAACTAAAATTATAAGACTGAAACGGGCGCTTGTCCACGAGTTTGGAATAAGGTCGGTGTTATTAGACACAAGCCCAATACCATTGTACAATTTTAATTATGGAGAATGTGTCGGTCGCCGTTGCCTTTACGGCGGGGCTGTTATCCTTTCTATCGCCCTGCGTGTTACCGCTGGTTCCGGTCTATTTTGCCAGCCTGGTCGGGCCGGAACTGCTTGATAAAAAGGGAAGCGGCCTGCGCCTGCCGACGTTTCTCCACTCACTCAGCTTTGTCCTGGGCTTCTCGCTGGTTTTTACTACTATGGGGGCTATTGCCGGGCTGACCGCGTTTGCCATCAACCCGAGCCTGGCTTTGCTCAATAAAATTTCCGGCAGCTTCTTAATTGCCTTCGGCGTCTTTTTGCTGGCGGCGCTGAAAATACCATGGCTCAATTACGAAAAGCGCCTGAATCCGTCGCTGGGGAATACCACGGGCTATCTCCGCTCCTTTCTCATCGGGGCTTCCTTCTCCCTTGCCTGGACCGCCTGCGTCGGCCCGATACTCGGTGCCATTCTGACCGTCGCTCTGAATACTGGGACCGCCTGGCATGGAGCATGTCTGCTGGCAATTTATTCTCTGGGTCTGGGGCTTCCGTTTCTGGTCATCGGGCTGGCCTTCGACTCACTTTCCCCGGTTTTAAAGCGCATACAGCGCTATACAGGGATAATACACGTAATCAGCGGCTTGCTTCTCATAATTATCGGTATTCTGGTCCTGACTGATAAAGTACGCTGGTTCTCCACGCTCGCGGCGTGAGATTATTTGTGGAGGAAATCATGAAGAAAGTATTGATGATAGTTGTGAGCCTGCTGATTCCGGCCTTGTTATTGTCCAGTGTTTTGTTAACCGGCTGTGCCAGTTCCGGTCCGGCAACGGAATACGGTCCGGAGGTAGGTAAGCTGGCGCCGGACTTCAAGTTAATCGGTCTGGATAAGCAGGAAGTCTCGCTCAGTGGCTTGCGCGGTAAACCCGTGCTGCTTAATTTCTGGGCCACCTGGTGCGGCCCCTGTCGTATAGAGATGCCATTTCTACAGGAGATATACGAAGAATGGACCGGTAAAGGGCTGGTGGTGCTGGCGGTGAACGTCCAGGAAAACCCGACCACGGTGAAAAAATTTGTGGAGAACGCCGGTTTGACATTCCCGGTATTGCTGTCTCCCGGCAATGACGTTCCTCTTGCCTATAATATACGTGGTATACCGGCCACATTCTTAATTGATGCCGATGGTGTAATCCGCGATATTAAAATCGGTGCGTTCTTTGGGGTGGGGGAGATTGAATCGAAATTGGCCAAAATCATGCCGTAATTGATATAATAAAAAGCGGAGATTGAAAATGAATGATGTCTTGGATGAAGCTTACGGGATAGTTCAGTGTAAGGAATGCCCCTGGTATAAGACCTGTGTAACGCCAATGCGTTTCACGGCTGAAGATATACGCCGGCAGCTGGAGTCAGCGCCTGGGATAAACGTCTCCCAGCCAGCTGACCTGGGGATGCAGAACCTTTTATCCAGTATGGCCACGGCCGCGCAGAACTCATTGCTTGAAAGCTGCCCTGTCTTTATTGCCCGACTGCGCGATAATCCCAAGCTGGCGCAACGCCTGAAAGAAATCATGCAGAAGTGGGGCGAAGAGGAACATTAACTTCTCTAGACTGGATTTGAAGCATTGTTGTTCCTCAGTTAAATCTCAGGTCATCGTAACCCTATTAGTCCGGGTTCTTTTTTCGATTGAAAAAGAGTACCTATCAGTGTAGAATGGCAGAAAACCACCTGCATTCGGCCATCCGGGAAGCTGGAGGGGCAAATCATGAGCGATTCCAGGCTCGATGAACTCTGCATCAACACCATAAGGTTTCTGGCCGTTGACGCGGTGCAGCAGGCCAATTCCGGCCATCCCGGAGCGCCCCTGGGTGCGTCGCCAATGGCTTATGTCCTGTGGGACCGATTTCTCAAGCATAACCCCAGGGACCCAAGGTGGCCAGACCGTGACCGCTTCATTCTCTCCTGCGGCCACGCCTCGGCGATGCTCTATGCGCTTCTGCACCTGACCGGCTATGACCTGTCGCTGGATGATCTCAAGCAGTTCCGCCAGTGGGATAGCAAGACACCCGGCCACCCCGAATACGGCGTTGTCCCCGGCCTTGAGGTGACTACGGGACCGCTCGGGCAGGGATTTGCCAATGGCGTGGGTATGGCCATGGCCGAGCGCTGGCTGGCGGCAAACTACAACCAGCCAGGCCATGAAATAATCGACCATTATATCTATGCCATCGTCTCCGATGGCGACCTTGAGGAAGGTATTTCTTCGGAGGCGGCTTCCATAGCCGGGAATCTGCGTCTGGGCAAGCTCATCTATCTCTATGACGACAACGGTATCTCCATTGAAGGAAACACCGATATCACCTTTACCGAGGATATTGCAGAGCGTTTCCAGGCTTATGGCTGGCAGGTTATCGGGCCGGTTAATGGCTTTGACATTGACAGCGTGGAAAGCGCGATTCAAGAAGCTCAGGCAGAAAAAAATCGTCCCAGCCTGATTATCTGCAGGACAGTCATTGGCTACGGCAGCCCGAACAAAGCCGGCATGGCGGCTGCTCACGGCGAACCGCTCGGGGAGGATGAAGTACGGCTGACCAAGAAGCATTTGGGCTGGAATTACGAAGAACCTTTCACTGTGCCCCCGGAAGCACTGGAACACCTGCGTCGAGCACAGAAGCAAGGTAAGAAACATCAGGAAGAATGGCAGAGAAGCTTTGAGGCATACCGTCAGGCGTATCCCGATGAAGCGCGTCAGCTTGAAAAAGACCTTAAAGGTGACCTGCCGGAAGGCTGGGATAGTGGTCTTGATAGTTTATTCAAGGATGAAACCAAGCCGATTGCCACCCGGTCGGCCTCAGGGCTGGTAATGAATGCCCTGGCGCCCAGAATCCGTTCTCTGGTGGGAGGCTCGGCGGATTTATCTCCCTCGACAAAGACAAATCTGACGGACTATGGTGCTTATAGTTCTGGCGATTACAGTGCCCGAAATCTGCACTTCGGCGTCAGAGAGCATGCCATGGGTGCCATCGCCAGCGGTATGGCATTGCACGGAGGCATTATACCGTTCACCGGAACGTTTCTTATCTTCTACGACTACATGCGCCCGCCGGTGCGTCTGGCAGCCATGATGGGGCTGCGAGTGATTTACATTTTCTCCCACGACTCGGTGGGATTGGGAGAGGATGGACCGACCCACCAGCCCGTTGAACAACTCGCTGGCCTGAGGTCGGTTCCCAATCTGGTGACTATCCGCCCCGCCGATGCCACCGAGACTGTGGAGGCGTGGAAAATAGCCCTGCAACGACGCGATGGCCCGACGGCGCTTGTGCTCAGCCGCCAGAATCTGCCGGTGCTTGGCCGCAATAATCTGGCTCCGGCCAGCAGTGTGCAGCGAGGTGGTTATGTACTCTGGGAGGCGGCGGCACCTGACTTGATTATCATTGGCACCGGCTCGGAAATACATATCGCGCTGGAGGCCGGGAAAATGCTGCAAGAAAAGGGCATCAAGGCTCGTGTCGTATCGCTGCCGTCCTGGGAATTATTTGATGCCCAGCCTGCTGAATACCGTGATACAGTATTGCCAAAGAATATAAAAGCCCGGGTATCCATCGAGGCCGGCAGCCCACTGGGGTGGGAGCGGTATGCCGGCGATAACGGGGTTATTATCGGGATTCCTCATTTCGGAGCTTCTGCTCCGGGCAAGATAATCTACGAGAAGCTGGGCCTGACCGCCCAGCGTGTGGCTGATGAAGCCGAGAACCTTCTGCGAGGAGGCGAAAAATGACAATGCGAGTTGCCATAGGTGCTGACCATGGCGGATTCCCCCTGAAAGCCGAGTTAACACCCTGGCTGCGGGAAAACGGGTATGAAGTGCTGGATATGGGTGCCGATACGCTTATCCCGACCGATGACTATCCTGATTATGCGCTGGCCGTCGCCGAGGCGGTGGCTTCGGGAAAAGCGCAGCGCGGTATCATTATCTGCGGCAGCGGCATTGGCGCCTGCATTGTGGCCAATAAAGTGCCAGGAGTGCGGGCATGTCCCTGCCATGATACGTATTCGGCACATCAAGGTGTAGAGCACGACGATATGAATGTCCTCTGCCTCGGGGCACGGGTGGTGGGGGGAGCACTGGCCACGGAAGTGGTCGACGCTTTTCTAAAAGCCAAGTTTTCCGGTGAAGAACGCCATCAACGGCGTCTGCAAAAAATGCTGGATATTGAATCGCAAAACATGATAAAGAAGAAAGGCGGATAAGAGAGCTTACTATGACGGACTTCCCGGCTGTTAAAGAGATGCTCGAAGATTTCAGGCAGAAAGATACCGTGGCACGCATCTGGAGGAAGGACCACACGGTGTGGAAGCCGGAGCCAAAGGAGATTACCAATCGGCTTGGCTGGCTGGCGCTTCCCGAAACGATGAAGGAGAAAGTGCCGGAATTAACGTCGTTTGCGGAAGAGGTGCGCAACGCCGGATACAGACACGTCGTGCTGTTGGGTATGGGCGGCGCCAGTCTGGGTGCGGAGGTGCTGCACGATACTCTGGGCAGTGCCGGGGGCTATCCGGCATTCAAATTGCTGGACTCCACCGTGCCAGAGTGGGTAGCAGGGGTGACAGAGTCTATCGACCCGGCACGGACCATATTTATAGTTTCGTCAAAGTCGGGCGGCACAATCGAGACGAGCACTTTTTATAAATACTTTCGTGGGCTGGTAGAGCAGGCGGTAGGGAAGGAGCGCGCCGGGCAGAATTTTATCGCCATTACCGACGCCGGGACATCGCTGGCTAAACTTGCGGAGGAGGCGGGTTTCCGCCATGCTTTTCTGAATCCGGAGGACGTGGGTGGGCGTTACTCGGTGCTGTCCTATTTCGGACTGGTGCCGGCAGCGTTAATAGGAGTTGACATAAAATACGTTCTTGAGCGTGCTGATAAAATGAGACGTCAATGTGCTGCCGATGTAACGCCTCAGGAAAATCCAGGTGCCTGGCTCGGGGTATTAGTTGGCACCTTTGCCCGACAGGGTAGAGATAAATTGACACTGATTACTTCGCCTTCGATTGGCAGCTTCGGACTGTGGCTGGAACAGCTTATCGCCGAGAGCACGGGCAAAGAGGGAACCGGAATTATTCCCGTCATGGGTGAGCCGCTTGCAGCACCTGAGCACTATGGGGATGACCGACTTTTCGTCTACCTGCGACTTCAGAATGATAAGAATGATGATATTGACCGGGCCGTGGAGCGTATCAAATCTGCGGGTCAGGAAGTGGTTACTCTGGAACTAAAGGATAAGCATGATATCGGTGCCGAGTTTTTCCGCTGGGAATTTGCCACCGCCGTGGCCGGCGCGGTAATGGGCATAAATCCGTTTGACCAGCCCAATGTGCAGGCGGCCAAGGATGCCATCGGTCGGGTCTTAGAGGAGTTTCAGGGTTCCGGCCGTTTGCCATCTCTGGAAATTTCCGACTCACTTGATGGATTACTGTCCGATACCAGGCAGAGCGATTACCTGGCGATTATGGCCTACACCAGACAGATGCCGGAACTGGAAAAAGTCTGTGCCGAACTGCGTTGCAAGGTGATGGAGAAGTACCACATCGCCACCACCGCTGGCTATGGACCACGTTTGCTGCACTCCACCGGGCAATTGCACAAGGGAGGTCCCAATACGGGACTTTTCCTTCAGGTAACCATGGCGCATCAGCATAAGATACCCGTTCCCGGCGCCCCGTACACTTTTGATATATTGGCGGATGCACAGGCGCTTGGCGACCTTCAGACTCTGCTGTCGCTGAAAAGGCGTGTGGTCAGAGTTCATCTTGACTCCGGAGATACGGCCGCTTTTGCCAGAATGGTGTCTGACTTAAGGTAACTGGAGAACGGAGGAGGGCTGAGATGGAACTGGGCATGATAGGGCTGGGGCGGATGGGAGGCAACATGGCACGCCGTCTGCTCAATGACGGGCACCGGGTTATCGTTTTTGACCCTGTGCCGGAAACGGTGCAGGCGCTGGTGAAACAGGGCGCAGTCGGCACCTCGTCGATTGCGGAATTAACGTCCAGGCTCAGCGCACCTCGGACGGTCTGGCTGATGGTACCGTCCGGCGAAGTTACCGAGAGTACCGTAGCTGAAGTGGCTGCCAATCTATCAGCAGGAGATTGCCTAATCGATGGTGGCAACTCGTACTACAAGGACAGCATGCGACGGGCCACTGTTCTGTCGGAAAAGAACATTTATTTTCTCGATGTAGGCACCAGCGGCGGCATCTGGGGATTGAAGGAAGGGTACTGCCTGACGGTCGGGGGAGAGGTGGCGGCATTTCGGAGGCTGGAGCCGATATTCCAGACTCTGGCGCCATCGCCGGACAGGGGATACGGCCACGTTGGGCCGTCTGGAGCCGGGCATTTCGTCAAGATGGTTCATAATGGCATTGAGTATGGCCTGATGGAAGCATACGCGGAAGGTTTTGAGCTGATGCAGGCCAAACAGGAATTTGACCTGGATTTAGAAAAAATTGCGGAAATCTGGCGCTATGGAAGCGTGGTGCGTTCCTGGCTGCTTGACCTGGTGGCTGCGGCGTTGCATGCTGCCCCGAAGCTGGAGGGCATTCAGGCCTATGTGGAGGACTCCGGTGAAGGGCGCTGGACAGTGCAGGAATCCATCGAGCTGGGGGTGCCGGCACCGGTTATTGCTCAATCGCTGCAAAACAGGTTCCGCTCGCGTCAGGAACAGCCCTTCGGCACTAAGTTGCTGGCCGCGCTGCGACAGCAGTTCGGCGGGCATGCGGTGAAAAAGGCCAGGAAGTAGGAAGTCAAATCCTGCGATAATATGGTCTACTGTACCAGCGACTGCAAACGGCGGTAGCTTTCCGCCGGGTCTGGTTGCAGAAAAACGGCGCTTCCCACGCAGATATAGTCGACCCCAACGCCGGCGATTTCCCTGATATTGCTTTCCTTGACGCCACCGTCAACACCGATTTCAATTCCGGGCTGAATATCTCGCAGTTCGGCTACCTTGTCCATTACTTCCGGGATGAATTTGCTGCCGTAGAAGCCCGGCGTTACGGTGAGGAGGAGAACGCTAGCAACTTCATTGATATAGGATGCCGTGGCGGACACGGGCGTTTCGGGGTTGATGGCAAGCCCTACTTCAATCCCAAGGTTTCTAATCTGATGAATAACTTCGTGTGGGGAAATGGTGGCTTCGTGGTGGAATATAATCTTGCCGGCACCGGCTTGCCTGAAACCTTCACAGTATTTTTCAGGGTGTGCGACCATCAGGTGGGCTTCCCATTTTAAATTTATGGACAGGCCGGCGATATCTTCCCAGGTAACGCTCCGCGAGGGCACAAAATGACCATCCATAATATCGATCTGGACATAGTCAGTGAAGCTTTCTGTCTGACGAACCATCTTCTCAAGGGTTGAGGGGTCATCAGTAAGGATGGCCGGTACTACTCTTACGTTTCTGCTCATGGCAAACCCGATTATCAGGTAGCTAAAATTCTTTCAAGCAAATACGGTCAATTTTTATGAAAAAGTTGGTTGACGCAGTAATTGTAGGTTTTGTAAAGATGAAGTGTCAAGCCTCCGGTACGTATCGAGTAATAAATAGAGGGCACTTTTCAGTGCCCTCTATGGTTTTCTTTTTATCTCCAACCCGACTCACTTCCGGTTATTACCACCGGATGTGGTCTCTCATTTCTGAGACTGACCTCTACATCGCTAACTCGAGCCGGGTTCGAGGTCCGTCCACCCTGCGATTAAGCAGGGCCTCACCTGTCCACCTGCCATACCCCGAATATCTCATGAAACCTCATAGCATCACCTCCTCCAAATCAAGATTCGGGAGCCACGGGTTTCTATATATTATTTAATCACAATTTGTCTTTATTGTCAAGGTGTTTTTAGCCTGTATCAGAAGTAATCCTCCGCGTTATCTTTGGGATAAAAGCCCAGCTTTTCTTTGGTTTCGGTCAGGTCAAAGAAGCGGCGGTCATTGTTGCTGATGGCATAGGCGAGCAGAAAATCGGTGTTGACCTCGAGGGCTCTGGCAAATGCCTCAACGCAGTCCCTTTTGCTCAAAAAGATAGCCCTTGCGTGACCCTCGCGTTCCGTGCCTTTCCAGATTGATGGGTCATCCTCGGGAAACGTCGACCCAATGCGCAGGGAGATGAATTGAATGCCATGCCTTCTTGAATAGTACCAGCCCATGTTTTCCCCGAAGAGTTTTGAGATGCCGTAGTATGAATCAGGTGCCGGTGGGTCGCTCAGTTTCACAAATCCCATGGTGGGGACAAAGAAGCGGTCTAAAGTCAGAGGAGTTTTACCGATGTAATCATGCTGGGTGTGATTGGTGCTGGCGAAGACGATTTTAGGGACGCCGGCCCGTCGCGCCTCTTCAAATACGTTGTAGGTGGCGATGATGTTATTGTGGAGAATGCTTTCCCAGCTGGCCTCGGTCTTCGGTTCGGCGGCAAGGTGAATCACCGCATCAAGCCCCTCAAATACGCCCTGGGCCTGCTCCGCCTTGGAGAAGTCGGCCTTTACCGTTTTGAATTTGCCGGCAAGGTCGGCCTTTATCTCACGTCGATTGTAGAACAAGGTGAACTGGTATCGGTCTGGTAGCTCTTCAGTCAGCGTGGTACCGATGTGGCCGGAGGCTCCGGTAATGCCGACGTTTATAATTTTTCGGTCTTTCATCATCGTGCTCCGTCTATCTAATTTTATGGATTTAGTTTACGTAGCTTCTGCAAATTATCCATCACCCATTCCCCCCACTCTGCAATCCCTTCGCCGGTAAGTCCGGAGATGGGGAAAAGGGCTGCCTGCTGGTTGATGCCTTTGAACGCTCTGGTGAAAGTTTCCAGGTCAAAGCCAACATATGGCAGCAGGTCGGTTTTGTTCACTACCAGCGCCTTGGCCTGAGTGAAGAGCAGGGGGTACTTGTGTGGTTTATCATCGCCCTCGGGCGTGCTGAGAATGACCACTTTGAGGTACTCACCGAGGTCAAAGCCGCCGGGGCAGATGAGGTTGCCCACATTTTCGATGAAGAGAATATCTATGTCATCGAGGGGAAGATTGGCCAGCGCCGAATTTACCATGCTGGCGTCCAGGTGGCAGGCCCCGCCAGTATTAATCTGAATTGCGGTAACTCCGGCCTGGCTTAATGTTTCGGCGTCAATGCTGGAACTGACGTCCCCCTCAATAACGGCGATGCGGGCTTTATCTTGCAGTGCCTCGACTGTCCGCAGGACAAGGGTCGTTTTTCCAGAACCCGGCGAGGACATGAGGTTGATGGCCATGATGTGCTTGCTGGCCAGCAGCTGGCGGTTTTGGTCCGCTATCTGGTTGTTGGCATTCAGAATGTCTTTCAGTACTTTTATTTCCATTATTCTACCTCAATACTCTCGACGTACAGCTCGCTGCCGCCGGTTATTTCGATTTCCGATGACTGGCACTTGGGGCATGCCCATTCGAAATCGGTGGGCTGGAATGGGTGAGCGCAGTTGCGACAGCGTGCCTGCCTCGGTATGTTCTGAAAGGAAAGCTCTGCTCCCTCGGCGGGCGTATTCTGGCTGAGCAGTTCAAAGTTCGCCTGAACGTAATGGTCGATGATGCCGGTCATCTCACCGAGCACGATGTTTACCCCGGTTATTTTGCCGGCGCCAGCTTTGCTGGCCTCTTCCAGGACAAGGTCTAAAAGGCTCATGGTCACCGACATCTCGTGCATGGCTAGCATATCCGGGGCAACGGCTCGCCGACCAGCATGTCAATAATACGCGTGGTCCCGAGCGTGGTCTTCATAACCACCCGTCCCGGGTTTTCCTCCTTTATCTCACCGATAATCACAGCGTCCTGCCCATATGAATGTTTTCTCATTCGCTCCAGAATGTTTTCCGCGTCGTCAGGGTTTACTACTGCTACCAGCTTTCCTTCGTTGGCTACGTAGAGCGGGTCCAGTCCAAGCATTTCGCAGGCGCTGGCGACTTCCTCTCGAACCGGTATTTTGTCCTCATATATCCGGATGCTGACGTTCGACTGCTCGGCGATTTCGTTCAGCGTGGTTGCCAGTCCGCCGCGGGTCGGGTCGCGCAGGCAGTGAATATTACGACTAGCCGACAGCATCTCCGCCACCAGACCATTCAATGGGGCACAGTCGCTCTTCAGGTCGGTGGAGAAATTGATACCCTCGCGCTGGCTGAGCACCGCAATGCCGTGGTCGCCAATGGTACCGCTTAATATCAGTATGTCGCCTGGCCTGGCGTTATGCCCGGATATATCCACTCCTGCCGCTACCGTGCCGATGCCTGAAGTATTAATGAAGAGCTTGTCGGCCATGCCGCGATTGACCACCTTGGTATCGCCGGTGACTATGGTCACACCGGCAGCATTGGCAGCCTCTTTAACCGAATCCACCACTTTTTCAAGGTCGCTCACTGGGAGACCTTCCTCAATAATGAAAGCCAGGCTCAAATAGTTGGGCGTAGCGCCAGCCATGGCCAGGTCGTTTATGGTGCCGCAGACCGCGAGCTTGCCGATATCTCCCCCAGGGAAAAAGATAGGCTGGACAACATAGCTATCGGTGGTAAAAGCCAGTCTGCCGGCAGGCTCGATTATTGCTGAATCATCAAGCTGCGTGAGAATGGGATTAGATAGAGCAGAAAGAAAGCTATTTCGGATGATATCATGGGCCAGCTTCCCGCCGCTCCCGTGCGCCAATAAAATCCTGTCAGGCATCCTCTTCACCGTAATGATAGTAAGCAGCACAGGTCCCTTCTGCCGAGACCATGCACGGCCCCACCGACTTTGTGGGGGTACAGACACGGCGGAAAAGCGAGCAATCCTGAGGCGATTTGATTCCCCTCAGCACTTCTCCACAAAGGCAGCCCTTAGGAGTAACCGTGGGCCCGGGGTCAAAGTCAAAGCTCAGCTCAGCGTCGAATCGGGCAAATTCCGAGCGCAGTTTTAAGCCGCTCCCGTCTACTTCGCCGAAGCCGCGCCACCGTGCCGGGGCGGGCTCAAATACCTTTTCCATAATATCGATAGCGGTCTGGTTTCCCTCAGGGCTGACCCCGCGCCGGTAGGCGATTTCGACCCTGGCTTCGCCATCGGCCACCTGCTGTGCCAGCATATCAATGCACTGCAAGATATCCAGCGGCTCAAAACCGGAGACGACGCAGGGTATGCCGTAGTCGCGGGCGATGAACTCCCATGGCCTTGAACCGATAACGGCGCTGACGTGGCCGGGACAGATAAGTCCCTGTAGATTGACCTCACCTGAGTCCAGCAGCGCCTTGATTATCGGCGGACAGAGCTTGTGCAGGGAAAGCACGTAGTAATTTTTTATATTATCTTGCTCCGCCTGCAAAATCGAGGCAGCGATAGTCGGAGCGGTGGTCTCAAAGCCAATACCCAGGAATATCACCGATTTATCCGGGTTTTCCTTGGCCAGTGTAAGGGCATCGAGTGTCGAGTAGACAATGCGCACGTCCGCTCCCGCCGCTTTTGCATCCTGAAGGCTGGAATGGCTTCCGGGCACCCTCACCATATCGCCGAAGGAGGCAACAATGACATCGGGCAGCGAAGCGATGGCGATGGCTTTATCAAGGTC
>JAHJTL010000039.1 GCA_018829775.1 Chloroflexota bacterium
ATCTCCTGTTGGAACCCCTCCCAGGTTATAGCCGGTGCCGAAGGCAAGTGCAATTATGGCAATGAAAGTTAAAATGATGAGTACATACTTCATCGTGTTTGACATCGGTTTATTTTCCCCCAAAGGACATTACTGACAACATTGAGCCACGGAAAAACACACGCAGGATTTGACTTCGGAGAAGATTTATTTGCCTCCTTACCGTGCGTTTACGAGGCTATCCGTCAGTTAACTCAAAGGTCAAGTAAACCTGTAAGCCGAGTTCTGTATCCTTCCAGCATGGAAGGACGGTGGCCATCTATCTAGCCCTGATGTTACCATCGGGGTCATGCGGCCAACCCGGGGATAGGCCGGGCGTCCTTATATCCCTCTATTCGGCCTTGCTCCGGATGGGGTTTACCCAGCCGACCGGTCACCCGGCCGCTGGTGGGCTCTTACCCCACCATTTCACCCTTACCCTTCCCGTATGGGAAGGGCGGTATGTTTCTGTGGCACTTTCCATAGGGTCACCCCTCCTGGGTATTACCCAGCACCCTGCCCGGTGGAGCTCGGACTTTCCTCCCCTCCCGAAGGAAGGGCGGCCACCCGGTTTACTTGACCCACTTATAGTCTAGTATCAGGGGTACTATTAGTCAACCGCTCAGTCCAGCGCCGCGTTGCTTAGCCTGTCCGCCTCCGCATTCTGACGCCTTGGTATGGAGGCAATGGCGAAACTCTGAAATAAAGACTGCAGTTCCCTGACCCGCTGGTGCAATGGCTTGAGCGCCGGGTTTTTCACGCGGTATCGACCGTTTATCTGCTCTACTACCAGCTCGGAATCGGATTTTATCACAACACCGGCCACACCCAAACGGATGGCTTCTTCAAGGGCAGCAATAACGGCCTGGTACTCTGCCTGGTTGTTGGTAGTTCTTCCGATTCGTCTGGAAATTTTCCCCAGTACCCTGCCCTGCCCGTCTTTAATCACGGCACCAATTGCCGCGGGACCGGGATTTCCCCTGGATGCCCCGTCGGTATATAAAATTGCTTTCTCGATTTTCATTCACCATCTACGGCAGGTACAAAATACGGCTGCAGCTGCCGCACTGCACCAGGGCACTACGTCTCGCCTGCTGCAGTTCGCTGGAGGGTAAGGATATGCGGCAGCCGCGACATATCCCCTGCTCCACCCTGGCCACAGCCAGACCCTTGTTTTTCCTGAGCCGCTCGTAAAATGTCAGGACCTTTGAGTCGACTTCGGCGGCAAGCGTCTGACGTTTCTGCTTCAGGTCATTCAAGCTGCCTTCCAGCACCGCTTTCTCATTCCTGAATCCTTCCTGCTCGCGCTGCCACCCCGCGTCAATCTCTTCCAGTTCCTGGTTCAGAGTTGCTATGCCAGCCTCAACTGTCTCCACCTTCTCCATGATTTCCAGGTCTTTCGTTTCCAGCCCGTTGCGCTTGGCTTTCCAAAGCTCAACCTCATGCTGCAGGCTGGACAGCTCCTTCGGGTTCTTGATTTTTCCGCTGTAAAGCTGGTCATCACCGGCTTTTATTTTACTGGCCAGGTCGTCTATTTCCCACTCAAGGGAATGCTGCTGGTGCCGCAGCTCCTTCAGCTTTTCCTTTTCTGCGTCGAGTTTCTCCCGAGCGGCGACCACCACATCATCTTTACCCAGCCGGCCGACAACCTGTTCCAGCTTGTGCTCTCCATCAGCAATTTCAAGGTCGATTTCCTGCAGCTCGTGGAGCTGCCCAGCTACGCTCATGACAATATACTCTTTCCGGAGACCTGCATGAAATATCCGTTTGATTGTAATGTGTCTGATGTGAAATCACATCAGGATTTATGCATCGCTTCCTGAATGAGTGAACCGCCGGCCTCAAAAGCCCGCAGGTTTTGTTCTTTCACTTTGGCAGGTGCTTTCCCCGCCAGCACCTGCTTCACTTCCTGGCTATCGAAGAACGGCGATACCTGACACAGTGCACCAACCATAACTACGTTGGTCAGCAGGCTGCCGCCAATCTGCCGCGCGCATTCGGTGGCCTTGATGGAGTAGCCCTTCTTCCCCGACTTCTTAAGCGCTGCCTGGATTTCCTCGTCCGAGGGGTAGATATCCATCTCCATATTGCACAGCACCGTCGGCTCTTTGTAGTCGTTGAGCAGGTACATGCCGTCCCCGGCCAGCAGCTCGAAGTTGCGCAGCATCTCGATAGTCTCAAATCCCATAAGGATATCCACCTTACCTGCCGGGATGAGTGGTGAATAAAGCTCAGCATCGGAAACCCGCAGATGCGATACCACGGAGCCGCCGCGCTGCGCGGCACCTATTGTCTCCACGGCGAGTACCCGATACCCTTTTTCTATCAGGTATCCGGCGAGGATGCTTGAGGCAAACAGGTTGCCCTGCCCGCCGACACCCGCAATCAGTACGTTTAACTCCATTTTATTGCTCCTATCTGGCAAACTTCCACGCACATGCCGCACTCAACACAGGTGCCATAGTCAATGGTCGCCTTGCCATCGCTGAAATGGATGGACGGGCAACCGAAGTAGGTGATGCAGATCTTACAGCCATTGCAGAGGTCTTCATCGAGAACGACCTTGCGCGGTGTGAAACCAAAATCGCCGGTCCGCCTCGACACCAGGTAGCACGGCTCGGTGGCCACGACAACGGAGACGCCTTTTTCCTTCACCGCCTTTTCCAGCGCTTCCTTTACCTGCGGGATGTCATAAGGATTGACCACCTGGGCACTGGTCGCTCCGGCGGCGGTGGAAAGTCGAGCCACATCAATGGCGAGAGCTGGTTCACCACGAACGTTGATTTCGCTGCCCGGATGCGGTTGAAAGCCGGTCATCGCCGTGGTCCGGTTATCGCAGACGATGGCTACCATATCCACACCGCTGTGGATGGCATTCAGGAGACCGAGAACTCCGTTGTGGAAGAAGGTGGAATCGCCGATGATGGCAAATACCGGCCGGCCATAGCCGCTGTGGGCGATGCCTGAGGCCATGGGTATTGACGAGCCCATGCAGTAGATGGTCGACTGCAGTTCCATCGGTGGGAATGAGCCGGCGTCATAGCAGCCGATATCTCCGGTGACAACGCCTTTGTATTTGCGCGCCGTCAGTTTCAGTGCGTGCAGCAGGCCACGGTACTGGCAGCCCACACACTGGGTGCGCGTTCGTATCGGGACTTTCATTTCCAGCGGCACTGTTTCCGGGATTTTCTTTTCCAGTTCCGGATAGAGCGCTGCCAGCGACTTCAGTACTGCGGTGGTTGACAGTTCTCCGGCCGTGGGCAAGAATCCGCTCCTCCCCACCACCTCCACCTTTATCCCCTCATCGAAGAACAGCTGCTTCAATATACCCTCCACCACTGCCTCGCTGTCCTCGTAAACTACCAGCTTGTCCATCTTCCTGGCGAACTCGGCTACCTTGTTTCTAGGCAGGGGCAGTGTGCCCAGCTTTAAAACCGGGAATTTCTTCCCCAGTATCTTTTCCGCCTCTTTGACAAACGCGTAGCCGATGCCGCAGGCGACCAGCCCTATCTTCCCCTCGCCGCCCTCGATATGGTTGAAGGGACTATCTTCCATGACTTTGGCCAGCACCGGCTGTTTCTCATTGAGCCACTGGTGCCTGACCACCGAACGGAGAATACCGCCGGCTTTGACCTCTTGTACCGCGCTCATGATGAATCGCGAACGGTCATCCTCAAAAAACGGCTCCTTCGCCTCTTTTACCTCTTCCATATTGACCATGCTGCGTGCGTGGCAGACGCGCATCACCGGTCGCACCACGAAGCACAGTTCCGTCTCCTCGGAGAGTTCAAAGGCCGTCTTCACCATGTCCTTGGCTTCCTGCGGACACCAGGGGTCGAATACCGGCAGGTGGGCGTCAAGTCGGGTGATTATGCGGCTATCCTCCTCGTTCTGCGATGAGATGCCGCCGGGGTCATCCCCTGAAATCAGCACCAGTCCGCCGCGGACGCCGGTGTAATTCAGGTGCATAAGAAAATCAAGGACTACATTGGTACCGTTATGCTTCATTACTGCCAGCGAGCGGGTGTTGCAGAGAGATGCGCCCATGCATATCTCCAGGGCCACCTTCTCGTTGATGCACCACTCGGCATAGACATCGGGATACTTGGAAACATATTCCAGCACCTCCGAGGCCGGAGTTCCCGGGTAGCCCGCCACCACCTTCGCCCCCGCTTCAATCGCCCCCCTGCCCATCGCCTCATTGCCCATCAGGTACTCTTTCTCCGCCATTAATGCCTCCATTATTTCGCTGGTAATTTGCCGTTGTTTGGCCTATTCGTGCCGGGGTATTACTATCGCCTCGCCTTCCAGCACTACGGTGCCATCCTGATTGCGGCAGATGGTTTTCAGGTGAACGCGGTTTCGTTCCGGTATCTTTTCCACCACCTCCACCTCCGCCTCGATGACATCGCCAAACTTAACCGGCGCTCTGAATTTCAAGCTCTGGGACACGTAGATATTGCCCGGGCCGGGCAGTTTGATGCCCAGCACTGCCGATATCAGACTTGCGGTTAACATGCCGTGGGCGATTCGTTCGCCGAAAACCGCCTGCTCCGCATAGAGCTTGTCCATATGTATCGGATTTATGTCCCCGGTTAACTCGGCGAAGCGTATCACGTCCCGCTCCGTAATCAGCTTGCTGATACTGGCCCGGTCCCCGATATTCAGCTGGTCTATCGTTTTTCCTTGCAGCATATTGCCTTCAATCAACGAAAGAGAGAGGCCGAGATAACCATGCGCTGAACTTCCGAAGTTCCTTCATAGATTTCGGTCAGCTTGGCATCACGGAAGTAGCGCTGCATCGGTGAGTCCATCATATAGCCGTAGCCGCCGAACACCTGAATTCCCAGTGTGGATGCCCGCATTGCCAGTTCCGTGGCGTACAGTTTGGCCATGGCAGCCTGCGTCCGGAACGGCTGTTCGTTATCCGCCAGCCAGGCTGTTTGATAGGTGAGCAATCTGGCTGCTTCCAGCTCGGTGTACATATCGGCCAGCCGCCAGCTAATCGCCTGATAGGAAGCAATCGGCGCGCCGAATTGCTTGCGGTTTTTGGCATATTCAACGGCTCTCTCCAGAATAGCGCGGGTAATGCCGATGGCCTGCGCCGCTATTCCTATCCTGCCGTGGTCTATCAGCTCCAGAAAGATGCGCATGCCCCGTCCCTCATCACCGAGCCGGTTGGCCGCCGGCACACAGCAGTCCTCCAGTACCTGGTCGGCATTGGTGGCGGCGCGCATACCCAGTTTATCGTACTTCTTGCCCTTGCTGTACCCTGGCATTTCCGCCTCTACGAGAAACGCCGTCATGCCCCGCTCCCCTAGCTCCGGTACATTGGCAAAGGCGAGCACCACATCACAGACATCGCCATTGGTGATGAATATCTTGGTGCCATTGAGTATATAGTCATCGCCATCTCTGGCCGCGGTCATCTGAACACTGCTGACATCGCTGCCGGCTTCCGACTCTGTTATGGCCATGGCACCGACCTTCTCCCCTTTCACCAGAGCGGGCAAGAACTTCTGCTTCTGCTCCTCGGTGCCAAAACGGTAAATCGGCGCGGCACACAAGCACAGGTGCGCATCCAGGATATCGGCGGTGGCGGCACATGCTCTAGAGAGCTCTTCCACAGCAATGGCCACGGAAAGCTCATCTCCACCGCTGCCGCCGTACTCGGGAGGTATACCCAACCCGAGCAGCCCCATCTCCGCCATCATCTTAAAATTATCCCAGGCGAACTCCTGTTTCCGGTCCAGCTCGTCGGCCACCGGCGCCAGTTTCTCATTGGCGAAATCTCTGACCGTGGTCTGGAGCATCTTGTGCTCTTCACTGAGAGAAAAGTCCACTGCTTCCTCCTTCCCGGTGCGACAACTACTGCGGATACTAGACAAATCGTAAACCTAACACTATCGATTGTCAAGAAATGAAAAACGTGCTTTGTTGTTAAAATGATGACAAAAATGACTCGCTTGATTTAGAACATCTGTGCTATTTTATTATGGTCGACTAAAATAACGAGGGTAAAGATGAAACTCCTTAAATTGGCCGTGGAAAAACAGCGATGGGACCTTGCTGCCCACACCATTGTCCTGGCAGCTGCCCGGACGTTAAACGGAGGAGACAGACCATATGCCAGCCAGAACGCGCCAAAAATCAAACGCATCAAAGACAAAGCTAAAAGCTAAAGGCGGCTTCTATCAGAAAGTGCTTGATGAAGCCGAGCGTCTCGATTTCGAACTTGCCTCCGGCGTCAATGGCATTGATGATGAGATTGCCCTTCTCCGGGTGAAAATCAAGTCCATCCTGGGCGATGACCCGAAAAATATCAGGCTCATCGTAGAAGCAACCAATGCTCTGGAGAGACTTGTGCGCACCAAATATAAAATCAGCAAGGAACAGAGGAAAGGATTGAAGGAGGCCATCGGCAATGTCCTCAGAGATGTCGCCCTCCCTCTCGGCATCGGCATCGCCACCACCGTCAGCAGATAAATCTGCGGCAGGCGGACTGGCCGCACGCCAGCTGCGACCCTACCAGCGCGATATCGCTATGGCCATAGTAAACAGCGTCTTCGGCAGAAAGGGACTGACGTTTTCCGTGGAAATTGCCAGGCAGGGCGGGAAAAATGAACTTTCCGCCCAGCTTGAATTGCTCCTGCTGACACTCTACATGGCAGAGCCGCAGAACCTGATAAAGTGCTCTCCCACCTTTAAACCGCAGACGGTTATCTCCATGGCCCGTCTCAAGGACAGATTAAATGAGGCTGGCTTCGATGGCATCTGGCGTGCGGAATTGGGCTATATCATCAGACTGGGCAACGCCCGGGCCATATTCCTTTCCGCCGATGAGTCCGCCAACGTGGTGGGCAATACGGCCCACATCCTGCTGGAAGTGGACGAGTCGCAGGACGTCAGCAAGGAGAAGTACAACAAGGAGTTCAAACCGATGGGCGCCACCACCAACGTGACCACCGTGCACTACGGCACCACGTGGGATGACTCCACCCTGCTGGAGGAGGTAAAGCAGACAAACCTCGAGCTGGAAAGAAGGGACGGCATCAAACGCCATTTCCGGTATGACTGGCAGGAAATCGCCAATTACAACCCCGATTACCTCGCCTACGTTGAGGGGGAAAGGGAGAGACTCGGGGAAAATCACCCGCTTTTTCTGACCCAGTATCGACTCCAGCCAATCCACGGCGGCGGTGGTTTCTTAAACAGCCAGCAACGTGCCCAGCTGCGCGGTGAGCATCACAGGAAACACTTTCCCGAGCGCGGACAAGTCTATGTTGCAGGGATTGACCTTTCCGGGGAAGCCGAAGAGGCCGAGGACGCATTTCTAAGGGCTATAAAGCCTCGACAGGACTCCACGGTGGTTACCATCGGTGAGCTGGATTTCACCGCCGGCAGTGACATGGTGCATCAGCCACATATAAAAATCGTGGAGCATTACTGGTGGACGGGCAGAAAGCACGCCGAGCTTTACCCCCAGCTGGTTGACATCCTTAAGAACGTATGGCGCTGCCGCCGAATTGCGGTTGATGCCACCGGCGTTGGCGAGCCGGTGAGCTCGTTTCTGAGGCAGGCGCTGGGCTCGCGGGTCATTCCCTTCACTTTTACCCAGCGCTCGAAATCAGAGCTTGGCTTCAACCTGCTGGCGGCGATTAACTCCGGGCGGTTAAAGATGTACCGAAGTGATGGTTCCCCAGAGTATCAGGAATCCTGGTTCGAGATGGAAAAGGCCAGGAGCCAGTACCGTCCCAACCAGACGATGAATTTCTACGTTAATCCCTCCCAAGGCCACGACGACTTCCTGATGAGCCTGGCATTAATGCTGGAAGCGGCCAGCCAGTTCACACCGCGGAGTGCGAGGGGAGGTTGATTACTCTTATAAAACCAGTCGCCTTTTTCAGCCCCAATGAAAGTTCCCCCTCCCGTTAAGGAGGGGGAACAAAAGGGGTGGAGGTCAGACCCCTACTAGAATGTATAGTAATAGGCGGTGCGGCGGCCCATCCAGTAACCGACAGCAAAGAGAATCAGCGCCCCGAGGCCAAGCAAGGTGTATAAAGCCCATGTTGGAAATGAGAATGGTTTGCTGACGTAGAATTCACCGGCGCCAGTCCACACTCCCTCGTTTTCAGCAGCATCGACAGCTCTGACCCGCCAGTAGTAAGCATCTTCTCGACCAGCCAGAGCAATGGATTCCGCTTCCGTGGCCGTGTATTCTGATTTGGCCAGTCCTGTTTTCTCCAGCACGATGGAATCTTCGGCGAAGTCGTCATCGATCGCCACCTGAAGAGTATAGCTCGCCGGCTCAGCATCCACTTCGACATCTTCCCAGTCGAATATTACCGGTGTTTCCGCCTTCACGCCCATCTCTGGCAGAAGGGGCTTCGGTATCGGCGGTGGGACGGCCTCTACCGTGAATGTTACCTCATCGGTGTTGGTACCATCGCTGATGGATATCGCATGCTCTCCAGCCTTGGCCGATGGAA
>JAHJTL010000040.1 GCA_018829775.1 Chloroflexota bacterium
AAGACTATGCGCATTGCGAACAATATTCTGGGTAAGTCTTAGCGGTAAATCTTTGTGGTCGGACTGAAGCTCTTCGGCCAGAAGTTCTGCGGAAACAATGATAGCGGTAAGCAGCGTTTTCAGCTCATGGACGGTGGCATCACCAAAGCCGATATCCTTACTTCCCTTGTCATTTCTCTGTTTCAGGCTTTCCATGTCTACCGCCGCAGAGCCAACAGATGATTTATTATACCATTTTCAGCGGGATATCACTCGTTTTCTCTGGCTATTCCTTTGGCAACGAGTTTTATCGTGTTGAGAATACCAATGACCGACCGCTGAATCTCAATTGGCTCTTCAGCTAGCATTTTAGCGACATACGGGTCCAGGCGTCGGTTGCCATAAGCGGTGCTTCTTTCTTCGGCTACTCCGGAAGGGTGCGGTGACAGGAAACCGGCGAGGGTAAAGAGTTCGTCCTCGTCAAAGCCAAGCGGCTGGGCGATTCTACGCAGGATGTGGGCGGAAGGGAAGCGCTCGCCTCTTTCAATACGTCCCAGATGAGAGGACGATACTCCCGAAGTAGCGGCCAGTTCCTGCAGGGTCAGCGGAATGGAAATTCTCTGCTGCTTTATTATTCTACCCAGATCATTGTTTATTCGTGGCATAGCTGCACTCCTCAGTTTATCTAAATTATTATAATTCGCCAAATGGCAAATGTCAATATACGTGAATCAGAGACATTTGTCCATATATCCTCATGCTCATTCTAAACTGGCCAAGTTAAGCTATCGTTAAAATGGTGATAAAATTTCATTAAAATTCGCCGATTGAAGTTTCTATCCTTCCTTGACATTGGACTCAACTACTGGCTAAAATGTGATGGCGCTGTGTGTTGTAATGTGGATGCTGTAGCGTGGTCACCTTCTCTAATGTTTATAAAGAACAAATAAATTGTAATCTGGTTTTAGAAGGAGGGTGATGCTATTTGACCGAGGTAGTGGCGGGCGAGAATGAGAGCTTTGAAAGTTTGCTCAAGCGGTTCAACCGTCGTGTCCAGCAGACCGGCATATTATCGGAAGTACGCCGTCGGGAGCACTATGAAAAGCCGAGCGTTAGACGCAAACGTAAAAAAGCGGTTAAAAGACGCAGTGTCGCCGGAGCAGTGAGAAGGTAGTCCGTTAGCGAGTAATATATGGGAGAAGCGAAACTGAAGCAGAAGCTGTCTGATGACCTCAAACAGGCAATGAGAAGCGGTGATACCGTAAAGCGAGGCGCCATTAGAATGCTGATGGCGGCAATGAATAACGTTGAAAAAGCCCGGCAGGCAGAGCTGAAGGACAGCGATATCTTCGGCGTTATCGCCAAAGAGGTCAGGCAGCGTCGCGAGAGCATTGAGGCCTTCAAGCAGGGAAACCGCCAGGACCTTGTTGACAAGGAAGAAGCGGAATTAGCCATCCTTCAGGAATACCTGCCACAGCAGATGACCCGGGAAGAGGTCGTCGAGGCCGCTCGAAAGGTCATGGCTGAGGTGGGTGCCGAGGGACCCGGTGATAAGGGCAAGGTAATGCCAAAGCTTATGGCACAGTTGAAAGGCCAGGCGGACGGTCGTGAAATCAACGAGGTAGTCAGCGAATTACTCAGTTCATGAATCAGGTGAAAACAAACGGGCATTTTGAATTTTCAGGAGGGGCGCACGCCCCTCTTTTTAATCTCTGTTAATAGAGTAGCGATTAAATGCACCGAATAGAGGTCCGGCTGAAAAGTCATCTGCCTGATGCCCGCGGCCAGGGACTGGTCAAAGACATTCATGACCTTGGCATTTCCACAGTATCCGGCGTGCGCGTGGTGGATATCTACTGGTTTGATGCCGAGCTTAGTCCAGCGACTTTGGATTTGCTCGGGAGAAGTCTGCTTTCCGACCCCGTCACCCAGGTTTACAATCACCGACAGGGCTCATCTGTCGAGCAGATTGATGAATCCAGATACCATGCCGTTGAGGTCGCCTATAACGCCGGGGTTACCGACCCGGTAGAGGATAGTGTCCTGAAGGCGATTCGGGACCTGGAGGTGGGGGGTATCAGGGCGGTCAAGACTTCAAAGCGGTACCTTATCGAAGGGCAGTTAACCGGGGAACAGCTGGGAATTATTTGCAGTCGGCTGCTGGTGAACCCCATCATCCAGCACGTGGTGGAACGGGAACAGCCGAGCTTTCCGGAGAATCCAAAATATCATTATAAACTGGAAGTTGTTGATATCCTGACCTCCGAGCGAGCTGCGTTACAGAAGCAGTTCGGGTTCACGGCGGAAGAATTTCAGTCCATTGTTGACTATCATCAGAAGCAGGGCCGCAATCCGACCGATGTTGAGCTGGAGACGCTGGCCCAGACCTGGTCGGAACACTGTGTTCACAAGACGTTCAAGGGCAGGTTCAAGCTTGGTGGAAAGGTGGTGGATAACCTGCTGAAGAGCACCATAATGAAGGCAACCCGTGAGCTCGACAAACCCTGGTGCCTCTCGGTCTTTATGGATAATGCCGGTGTCATCGATTTTGACGGTCAGTGGGCGCTCTGTTTCAAGGTGGAAACGCACAACCACCCCTCGGCGGTGGAGCCGTACGGGGGTGCCGCCACCGGAATCGGCGGCGTCATTCGCGACCCGCTCGGCACGGGGCTGGGGGCGAAGCCGATTGCCAACACCGATGTCTTCTGTTTCGGCCCACCCGATTTACCTTACGAAAAGTTACCTCAGGGCGTACTTCACCCACGCCGTATGTTTAAGGGGGTGCGGGCCGGAGTGGCCGACTACGCCAACCGGCTCGGCATACCGACGCTCAACGGTGCCGTTCTCTTTGATGAGCGCTACGTGGCCAATCCGCTGGTGTACTGCGGCACTCTGGGTTTGCTGCCGAAGAAAATCGCCCGGCGCGGCAAACAGAGACCGGGTGATAAGGTGGTCCTTGTTGGCGGCCGGACGGGCCGGGACGGCATTCACGGGGTCACTTTCGCCTCGGAGCAGCTCACCGAGGCCTCGACAGCCACATCCTCCAGTTCGGTGCAGATCGGCAACCCCATCGTGGAAAAGAAGATGATTGATATCCTCCTCCAGGCCCGCGACCGCGGGCTGTACGTGCGCATAACCGACTGCGGTGGCGGGGGCCTTTCTTCGGCGGTGGGGGAAATGGCGGAGGAGACCGGGGTTCGGGTTGACCTGGAAAAGGTGCCGCTGAAGTACGCAGGGCTCTCCCACGCGGAAATATGGATTTCAGAATCTCAGGAGAGGATGATTATCGCCGTGCCGCCGGAAAACATCGATGAGCTGATGGCGCTCTTTGCCGGTGAAGATGTGGAAGCGAACGTTATCGGTGAATTCACCGATGACCGCCGGCTACAGCTTTTTTACCAGGGGAACCTGGTCTGCGACCTGGAAATGGAATTTCTGCACGGCGGTATCCCGCAGTTGAAGAGAGAGGCGGTCTGGGAACCGCCCCGCCACCCCGCTCCTGACTTTGCCGAAGCTTCCGACCTTGGTGAGTCACTGCTGGCGATTTTGAGTTCGTGGAATGTATGCAGCAAGGAGTGGGTCATCCGTCAGTATGACCACGAGGTTCAGGGCGGCAACGTCCTCAAGCCGCTGGTGGGGAGGGATAATGACGGACCCGGTGATGCGGCTATTATTCAGCCGATACTGGGCTCATCTAAAGGCGTGATAATCGCCAACGGCATCAATCCCGGCTATGCCGATATCGACCCGTACTGGATGGCCGCCTCGGCGATTGACGAAGCCCTGCGGCAGATTATATCCGTGGGCGGCGACCTGAACCGGGTGGCGTTGCTGGACAATTTCTGCTGGGGCAGTGCCGGTCGACCCGAGATGCTGGGGGCGCTCGTCCGCGCCGCTCAGGCCTGCTACGACATGTCTATTGTCTACGGAACACCTTTTATTTCCGGCAAGGACAGCCTGAACAATGAATTCGAATATGAGGGCAAGACCATATCTATCCCGCATACGTTGCTCATCTCGGCTATCAGCGTTATGGATGACGTGAGCCGGGCCATATCCATGGATTTCAAACAGGCCGGCGATATCATCTATATCGTGGGGAGTACCCGGTGTGAGGTCGGTGGCTCGGAATACCTGAAGACAAAGGGCTTCACTGGCAACAGCGTACCCAGGGTTGACCCGCAGAAGAGCAGACAACTGATGGAAAGCCTGAGCACAGCCACCGGAGAGGGGCTGGTCAGGGCCTGCCATGACTGCAGCGATGGAGGTATTGGCGTGGCCGTGGCCGAAATGGCCTTTGCCGGCGGGCTGGGGGCGAGTATAAACCTGAAAGAAGTGCCGCTCGGCGAGCCGATAGACCGTGATGACTTTATCCTCTTCTCGGAGTCGAACAGTCGGTTCATCGTCGAGGTGTCACCCGACAAGAAAGACGCATTTGAGAGAGAAATGGCGGGCAAGTCCTTTGCCCTGCTTGGCCAGGTAACCAAAGAGTCGAGGCTTGAGGTTTACGGTCGGAAGGGCGATAGCGTTGTCTCCATCTCCATAGATGAATTAAAGGAGGCCTGGCAGAAGCCGCTGAGGTGGTGATGGATGGTTAAAACAATCGTGCTGCGGGCGCCGGGAACAAACTGCGATGCTGAGACCGTCTTTGCCTTTGAGCAGGCGGGTTCAGCGGTGGACCTGGTTCACGTTAACCAGCTTATTAGACATGAACGGCAGCTGGCCGACTACCAGATACTGGTCATTCCCGGTGGCTTCACCTACGGCGACGATATCGCCGCCGGCAAGGTGCTGGCCAACGAGCTGCAGCTCAAGCTCGGAGGGGACATCAGGCGCTTTTTTGAGGCCGGAGGGCTCATCCTGGGCATCTGCAATGGCTTTCAGGTGCTGGTCAAGGCCGGTTTTTTGCCTGACCCACATAACGATGGCCAGCCGCGGGTGACGCTGGCGGCCAATGATTCGGGCAAATTCGAGTGCCGGTGGATTCACCTGGCGGTAAATCAAGAGAGCCCGTGCGTTTTCACCAGAGAGATGGAGAGCATGTACGTTCCGGTGGCACACGGCGAGGGTAAATTCGTTGCCGGGACGGATATTTTAACGGATATAAACGTCGTCGTGCGTTACGCCGACGAGCAGGGTGATACTGAAGCCGGCTATCCCCACAACCCCAATGGCTCCGTGGGCAACATTGCCGGCATCTGCGACTCTTCAGGGCGCATCTTTGCCCTGATGCCCCACCCCGAGCGGCACATCAGGGGCACCCAGCACCCGCAGTGGACAAGATTTGGTGCCAAGCAATACGGAGATGGCTTTCCGATTTTCCAGAACGCCGTCAGTTGGGTACAGCAGTCATAGCTGAGACTGAGCTTAGTCCTTGCCTTCTATCTTCGTGCCGGTATCTATCATTGCCCAGGGGAATCTCCGGCTTTCATCCCACTGCTGGTGCGCGTAATAATCGGTATCCAGCTGGCACTTGGCCACTGCCTTTCGCCAGCCCGCCAGCGAACTCTCTTCAATATCATTTAGAACCTGGGCAACACTCGTATCGCCGCGAGCCAGCACCGCCTGAATCTGGCTCCAGGCCGGGCTTTTGCATTTAAGCTGGATGCCCTCCGGGGCCAGTCTGCCCTTCAAATGGGCAATACGTTGCTTTAGTGTTTCTACCGGCGCCATGGGCAGGCGCTGAAACGGTGTGCCGGCCTTGGGGACAAACGGGGCGATGTTTAGGGAGAGGCGGGCACCTTTTGCTTGGCGGTCAAGCACGTTCTTGCACTGTAGTGTCAGTCGGATAATCTCTGCTATGTCCTCATCGGTCTCTGTGGGCAGGCCGAGCATGAAGTAGAGTTTGAACTGCTTTATCCCGTGCCTGCCCAGCCTGTCGACTGCACTGACAATGTCATTTTCGCAGATACCTTTATTGATTGCCTGGCGCAGGCGTTCCGAGCCAGCTTCGGGGGCAAGGGTTATCGTCCGCGCGCCCCCGTCGGCGATTTCGGCAAGTACCTGGTCTGGGAGATTACTGGCGCGCATTGAGCTCATGGAGAATTGAGCCCCCATCCGGCGCAGGCCGGTTAGCAGTTCCTCAAGGTGTGGATAATCGGAAACTGCCGGCCCGACTAATCCCAGCCGCTTCCGGTGGTGAAGGCCTTTCTCTGCCTGAGCGAGCAGCGTGTCGACCGAGCGGAAGCGCATCGGCCTGAAGACAGTGCTGACGAGGCAGAATCGGCAGCGCCACGGGCAGCCCCGCTCCACCTCAATCAGGTAAAGGTCACTCAGCTCGGTGTCCCTGGTCAGTATGACCGAGCTGACTGGAAAATCATCGAGGTTTTCTGCCCACTGACGATTTACAGGAGCCTTTGGCGGTATCTGTGGAATATACATACCGGGCACGGAGGCCAGCGACTTCAACAATGCCTCGTGTTTCCCATTTATGTTATCGATTATCGGTGGCAGCAGGTCAGGTAACAATTTTTCCGCCTCACCGATACCGAAGCCGTCAAAGAACGGTGCCAGCGGCATGGGGTTGGCGGTGATGCAGGGCCCGCCGGCGATAACCAGCGGATGGCTTTCATCGCGGTCGGCAGAGAACGGTGGGATACCGCTGGCCTTGAGTATGGACACGACGTTGAAGTAGTCGAGTTCGTAGGAGATGGTAAAAGCCACTACTTTGAAATCGGATAGCGGACGTCCTGATTCAAGAGATACCGGGGGAATTCTTCTTTCCTGATTCTCTCTTTCCCAGAAAACCCGCTCACACACAATCTCACGTTGTCGGTTGAGCAGGGAATACAATGCGTGCAGCCCGAGGTTGGACATGCCTATATAATAAGAATTGGGGTAAACAAGGGCGATGGGTAGTCGGCCGCCCCAGTCTTTGATGACCGTGCCTTCTTCCCTGGCAAGGCGTTCCCTGGGGCTGATTGCCAATCCCTTGGCTCTATTGCCTCCGTACCGGTTCATGCCATGTTATGACTTCCAGCAGCTACTCATAAACTGTTTATTTAAGGTTATCACCCTATCGGCCACGTTTCGCAACTGCCAGGAAGTACCCCTTTTGCCGAAAAGGGCTACCTCAACGTGTTTGCCGTTGTCCTTTACGGCCTGAAGGGCTCCGACAAAGTCATTGTCCCCGGCAACCAGAATCGATACGTCGTAATTATTCTTGAAGCTGTATGTCAGCATGTCCGTGGTCAGCTGGACGTCAGTGCCTTTCTCGTATGGCGGCACATTCGGCCAGTTGAAATAGACCAGTCGGCCAAGGCGCAGCTCGAGGTATGGTATGGCATTTACTCCGGCGAAAAACGCCTGCTGGTGCTGGTAACGCTCCGGTTCCTCTTTCCTGCCTACCCTGGCATTGTAGTAGTAAATCCTGATTAATTGGCGGCGATTCAGGAGCTTGTGGCAGAACCTTCCGATATCCACGTCAGTCCGACCAAATATGTTTTTCAGCGAGTGGTACACGTTGCTCCCGTCGATGAATATCATTATCCGCTCCGACATTTTCACTGCCTCCTTGATTGGGCTACAATCTTATCTTTTCTTCAATTATATCGCCTTTACTGGAAAATTACGACCGCTTCAACTTATTTGCGGGATTTCGAATATGAGTGGTATAATTGGCCGATAAATTCAACCCGGGGTTCGTGGATGAAGCTGAGTCGTGAAGAAGTGCTGCACATTGCCCGCCTTGCCCGCCTGGGACTGACCGAAGAAGACGTCGATAAGTTCCGGGAGCAGCTTTCCAATATTCTGGAGAACTTTGAGATTCTGCGGCAGGTGGACACCACGGATGTCCCTCCCACCGCCCAGTCGCTCGCTCTCCAGAACGTGATGCGCGATGATGGGGTGACTCCATCTCTGCCCCCGGAGGATATTCTGGCCAATGCTCCCCGCCGGGAAGGGGACTGCTTCAGGGTACGGGCGGTTCTGGAGTAATAGACGGGGGCGGACACAGTTGGCTGGGGTCGGGAGAAATGATACCGAAAGGCTGTACCGGAAAGGACTCGTTCTTGAATATATTACAGTTGTCTATAACATCCTTGAGGCCATTGCCTCGATTATCTTTGGAGGTATTGCCGGCAGCATTGCCCTGATTGGCTTTGGGCTGGATAGCATTGTTGAGTCATTGTCCGGTCTGGTCCTGATATGGCGGCTCAGGCAGCACGGTAAGATATCAGAGGAAAAAGAAGAGAGGATTGAAAAACGGGCCACAAGGTTTGTCTCCATTACCTTCTTCATTCTTGGCCTGTATGTTTTCGTCGAGGCAATAAGGAAATGGGCTGTGGTTGAAGTCCCGGAGCCATCGCTACCGGGCATATTGATTGCCATAGCATCTTTAATTGTCATGCCGATACTGACGGTGCAGAAATACAGAACAGGGCAGCAAATCAACAGTCGGGCACTCATTGCCGACTCCAAAGAGACACTGGCCTGCGCCTTTCTTTCTCTGGCTTTACTGGCAGGTCTGGGGGCAAATTACTGGTTTGGATTCTGGCAGGCAGACCCCATTATAGGCATCATAATTGCCGCTTTCCTGTTCCGTGAGGGGTGGCTGGGCTGGAAAGAATCGGGCGAGGCAGGCAGTGATTGATTTTACAGGCTTGACCATTCACGAAGCCCACAAATTGCTTAAAAGTCGGGAGCTCTCGTCGGTGGAGCTGACCCGGGCTTACCTCGAACGTGTCTCAAGGGTAGACCCCGAGGTTAAAGCCTTTGTTACCGTGACCGATGAGCTGGCACTGAAGCAGGCGGAAGAGGCTGACCGTCTCCTGGCACAGAATGGTGCCAATCCATTGATGGGCATTCCGGTTCTTATTAAAGACGTTATGTGTACCAAAGGCGTCAGGACCACCTGTTCCTCCAAGATACTGGAAAATCTGGTACCGCCCTATGACGCCACTGTCGTGGAGAAACTGAAGGCCTGTAACGCCGTGATTATCGGCAAGGCGAACATGGACGAGTTCGCCATGGGCTCATCAACGGAGAACTCCGCCTTTTTTACTACCCGTAACCCCTGGGACCTGAGCCGGGTTCCCGGCGGCAGCAGCGGCGGGTCGGCGGCAGGGGTTGCCGCTGGAGAGACCGTCTATGCGCTGGGCTCGGATACCGGCGGCAGCATCCGCCAGCCGGCCGGTTTCTGCAGCGTCGTTGGCTTCAAACCGACCTATGGCAGGGTCAGCCGTTATGGTCTGGTGGCGTTCGCCAGCTCCCTCGACCAGATCGGCCCGCTCACACGCGATGTTACCGACTGCGCGCTGGTCATGAACACCATCGCCGGTTATGACCACCGTGATTCCACATCGGCACCGCAGCCGGTGCCGGATTACACAAAGTGCCTGAATGCCGACCTCAAGGGCCTTCGTATCGGCGTCCCCAGGGAGTACTTTGTCGAGGGGATGCAGGCGGAGGTGGCAAACGCTATAAAAGTGGCGATTAACCAGCTTGAAGCACTGGGGGCGGAGGTTGATTGGGACGTATCGTTGCCCCACACCCCCTATGCCCTCGCCGTTTACTACATCATTGCTCCCTCGGAGGCTTCGGCCAATCTGGCCCGCTACGACGGCGTCAAGTACGGCTTTTCCTACCAGGCGCCGAGCATGTGGGAGTCACTGGAGAAGACCCGCCAGTTCGGCTTTGGCGCCGAGGTAAAGCGGCGTATCATGCTCGGCACGTACGCGCTATCGGCCGGTTACTATGACGCCTATTACCTGAAAGCGCAGAAGGTCAGGACATTAATTCGACGTGAATTCGACCAGGCCTTTGAGAAATATGATGCCCTGGTAACCCCCACCTCCCCCACCGTCCCCTTCAAGATAGGGGAGAGGATGGACGACCCGCTCCAGATGTACCTCAGCGACGTCTGCACCATGCCCGTGAACATCGCCGGACTGCCCGCTATTTCCATCCCGGGGGGCTTTGCCGACGGCCTGCCCATCGGCCTGCAGATAATCAGTAAACCATTCGCTGAAGAGACGATTTTGAAGGTCGCCCACGCCTACGAGCAGTCAACCGAGTGGCATAAGAGAAGGCCGAATATTTAAAAGGGAGTCCAAGAGGGGCGAAGCCCCTCTTCCCATACTTCCCCTTCCCTAATCATAGGGAGGGGGATAAAAGGGGGAGGGTCACCCAATAAAAAACTGAAAGGTAAACTATGGAAAGCCAGAATCGCTGGTACGAAGAAATCACCAAGAAGCTCGACCCCTACAAGGACAGTCTGAGCAAGAAGGAACAGAAGAAATTTCAGCTTGACCTGCTCACGCGGGTGGCCAGAAGGGTCGCCGGGTTTTACGACGAATGCGGCGAATGCCAGCTATTTCAACAGGAAATCACCGCCTATGTCAATGAACTGGGCAATATGGTTCACCTTGCCGATAACGTCCGCCGAAAAAAATATGCGAAGCGACTCAAGCAGACCGTCAGGCACCTGCAGAGTCAGCACAAGCTGGTTCCCAAGGGGCACTATATTGGCATCTGGATGTCCATCGGCACCGGAATCGGAGTGGCCATCGGGGCCGGGATGGACAATGTCGGTGCCGGCATACCAATCGGCATTGGCATTGGCGTGGCTATCGGCGCAATGCTGGACACCAAAGCGAAAAAAGAGGACAGGGTAATTTAATCAAAGGAGTTCGTTATGCTGGAGCAGATGATTGATTTTATTCTTTCCTGGTTTGCCATTCCGAGTCCAATTGGGATTGGCCTGGCGATAGTATTTGGCGCTATCTGGCTGGTCGGTTACTGGCCACCGCTCTTCAGAAAACCCTGGCTCTGGGCGGTTCTCGTTATCAGTGCCTTTCTGTCTCTGATAGCGGTTTCTTTTATTCAACTTCCTCTCCAGATTCTGGTCGGGCAGGCGTTGGACCAGTTCTGGAGCCAGGAAATGCTCATGCGCTGGATTCTGCTGGCCGGGATACCTCAGATACTGCTCAGCGGGCTGGTTCAGGAAGGGTCAAAGCTCGTGCCGGTGGTCATCTGGTGGTTGGGTGAAGAAAGGACACTGGAACCGAAAATGGGACTGGCTATCGGGGCGGTAGCCGGGGCTGGACTCGGCGTCTTTGAAGCGGTCTGGGTGCATAACAGTATTTTCGCCGCCGGCTGGGGTTGGGAATTCGTGCGGGAAGGCGGATTTATGGCGCTGGCCGGGTTCTGGGAAAGATTCTTTGCTGTTGCTTTTCATATCGCTTCCTGTGCCCTGGCCGGCTGGGGCCTGGCCAAGGGGTGGGGCTGGCAGTTCTACCTTCTGGCGGCTTTTCTGCATAGCCTCTTGAATTATAGCGTGGCAATCCTTCAGGCTGGCATTTTTACCATAATCCATGTGGAAATCTATGCCGCGGTGATAGCCGTAATAGTAACCGCCGGAGCGCTCTGGCTGCGCTGGCGAAAAAGCGAAGAATCGAGTGAAGAATGAGCCGTAGTAACGGACGGGTATTGATTACGGGTGGCGCTGGCCGCCTGGGGATGACCGTTTGCCGGACTTTTCTGGAGAACGGGTATCGGGTGCGCTTGTTTGACCTGGACACGGCACGCAACCGAAAGGCGGTGAAGGAACTGCCCGGGGAAGCCGAGATTTTCTGGGGAGATGTCGCCCAGAGAGAGTCGGTCAGGGTGGCCATGGAATATGTTGATGCCGTCGTTCACATGGCCGCCGTTTTGCCCCCCTTGGCCTATCAAAATAAAGAGCTGGCCCATCGCGTGAACGTGGAGGGCACCGGAAATGTAATCGATGTCATTAAAGAGAAAGGCGGCAACATGCCGCTGGTATTTACATCTTCAGCGGCGGTTTTCGGGCCATCTCCAGGGGCCAAGAAGCCAATCAGTGTGGAGAAAAATCCCCCCAACCCAAAAGGGACGTATGGCGAGACCAAGCTGCAGGCCGAGAACCTGATAAGGGAGGCGGGGATAGACCACGTCATATTGCGCCTGACGGTAACCATGTATCTCATCTTCGAAGTAAGTGACATGAAGCGCATGATGACCGTTCCGTTGAAAAATCGAATTGAATACTGCCACCCCGATGATACCGCCCTGGCGATACTCAATGCGGTGAAAAATTTCGACCTGGCGAAGGGCAACACGCTCGTGATTAGCGGTGGCCCTGGCCAGAGGATGTACTATCAGGATATGATTGGCGCCGTCCTCAAGGTGCTGGGATTGCCCATGCCTCCAGCCAGCAAATTTACCAGGGAGCCCTACTACCTCGACTGGTATGATACCAGTGCTTCTCAATTACTGCTGCAGTATCAGCGTAAAACCTTTGCCGACTATCTTGATGATTACCAGCGGGAACTTACCAGGCGGTTTTCCCCGCTCTTCTTACCCTTTATGCGCTACTTTGTCGGGCCGCTCTTCGGCAAGCTCATTGTGAGGTTAATCTAGATTACATCCGCTCTGGGGCGGTCATCCCCATGAGGTGCAGCGTGCGGCTGAGCACGGCTTTGGCCGCCTCGGCCAGCTTGAGACGGGCCTTCGTGAGCGCTTCATCCGGTGAAACCACCCGGCACTGCATATAGAAGCTGTGAAACACGGTGGCCAGGTCCTGAGCGTAGTAGGTGAGGTGGTGGGGCTCCAGGGTGTTAGCCATCGTTTCCACAAGCTCGGGCAGAAGAAGCATCTTGCGGATAAGGGTAAGCTCGGGCTCTGTGGTCAGCAGCGAGACGTCTCCATCGCGGTAGTCAATGCCCTTCTCCTGCGCCAGCCGCAGTACACTGGCAATGCGGGCATGGGCGTACTGGACATAGTAGACCGGATTATCTGCCGACTGCTTTTTGGCCAGTTCCAGGTCAAAGTCCATCTGGCTATCGGCGGAGCGGGACAGGAAGAAGAAGCGGCAGACATCGGTGCCCACTTCCTCGATAAGCTCGCGCAAGGTGATGATATCGCCGCTCCGTTTCGAGATGCGCACTATCTCCCCGCCGCGGCGCAGCGTGACCATCTGCGAGATGATAACCCTGAGCTGCTCCGGGTCGATACCCATCGCGCCAACCACGGCTTTCATCCGTGAGACATGCCCCATATGGTCGGCGCCCCAGATATTGATGACGGTGTCGAACCTGCGCTTCAGGAACTTGTCATAGTGGTAGGCAATGTCGGTGGCGAAGTAAGTGGGGGAGCCGTCGCTGCGTATCACCACGTTGTCTTTATCCTCGCCCAGTGCCGTGGAGACAAACCAGGTTGCTCCTTCCTTCTCACTGATGTAACCTTCTCGCTTCAGGAGTGATAATACATCATCATACTGACCATTCTGGTAGAGACTGTGTTCGCTGAACCAGACGTCAAAGGTCACGCTCAGCAACTCAAGGTCGGCCTTTATTTGACTGACCATCTTTTCCAGGCCGACCTGCCCCAGCTGCTCGATGGCCTCGGTTTCGGGAAGATTGAGGAATACATCGCCTTTCTGGTCAGCTATTTCCCCAGCCAGGTCAAACATGTACTGACCGAGGTACCCGTCTTCAGGCATTTCCACCTCTTTACCCAGCTTCTGACAATAGCGGGCATAAAGAGAGCGCACGAAGGCATCAATCTGGCTGCCGGCGTCATTAATATAGTATTCCGTTGCTACCTGATAACCGGCCGCAGTAAGGACATTGGCCAGCGTACTGCCCAGAATAGCGCCGCGTCCATGCCCGACGTGAAGCGGTCCGGTGGGGTTCACACTGACAAACTCTATCTGCACCCTGTTATGGCCGATTTCAATATTGCCGTAGGATTCACCAGCTTCGAGAATTGAATCTACCTGTCCGGCCAGCCATTCTGCACTCAGGGTGAAATTGATGAAACCTGGTGCGGCCACGTCAACACGCTCAATCTCGGAAGTACGGGCGATAAAGGCAGTAATATCATTGGCGATGGCGAGGGGGTTGCTGCCTGTAGCGCGGGCCAGTTTCAATGGCAGACTGGAAGCGTAGTCGCCGTGTTCAGGATTCTGCGGGTGCTCCATAATGACTTCAGGCAGAGCGACCGGGGGAAGCTTACCTGACTTCTGCGCCTCAGCGGCTGCCTGAGTTAGAAGTTCGGCCAGTTTGTGTTTCAGCATTAGCCTGTCTAGTTCGCTTCTTATGGTGATATTTGAAATGCCCTATGCAATGCGCTTGCTTTTGCCCGAATTATATCACAATCGGCGCGGGAAAAGGAAAGAACGTTAAAAATAGTGATTTTTCAGTATTGACAAAGATAGTGCGATGATAGTATATTAGTATATGGCGATGATAATGCTGTACACATAGTCTGGTTTATGGGTGAAGGAGAACCAAGCAGGCGGTTTGGTGCTCATCACCAAGCCGCCTTACTTTGTGTATCGTACCTTAAAAACTGAATACGAGGTCTAATATTAAATCTGAAGCAGGTCAAGCGGGTAAGGGCATACGGTGGATGCCTTGGCATCAAGGGCCGATGAAGGGCGTAGCAAGGCTGCGATAAGCCCCGGTGAGCTGTCTAGCAAGCCTAACCGGGGATTCCCGAATGGGGCAACCCGCTCAGGTAAACCCTGAGCACCCCCAGCTGAACACATAGGCTGGGTGGAGGTAAGCAGGGGAAGTGAAACATCTCAGTACCCTGAGGAAAGGAAATTATTCCCTGAGTAGTGGCGAACGAAAGGGGAGAAGCCCAAACCCGATAAGCTAAGTGGCGCCGCGGCCTATGCTTATCGGGGGTTGTAAGGCAGGTAGGACCGAATTCGGAATAGGTCAAGGAGTTAACAACCAAACTTTAGTTGAAGGTCTCTGGAAAGGGCCGCCACAGACGGTGATAGTCCAGTAAACGAAAGAGGTAGGCTCCTTATCTGTCCTTGAGTACCACGGGACACGAGAAATCTTGTGGGAAACCGCCCTGACCACAGGGCAAGGCTAAATACCCTTGATGACCGATAGTGAACTAGTACCGTGAGGGAAAGGTGAAAAGAACCCCGGGAGGGGAGTGAAATAGACCTGAAACCGTATGCTTACAAGCAGTCAGAGTCTTTCCAGTAATGGAGGGATGATGGCGTGCCTATTGAAGAATGAGCCGGTGAGTTAATCTTTGTGGCTGGTTAAGCAACTCAAGTTGCGGAGCCGAAGCGAAGGCGAGTCTGAATAGGGCGATTTGGTCGCAGGGATTAGACGCG
>JAHJTL010000041.1 GCA_018829775.1 Chloroflexota bacterium
CAATACGGGTTGACCGACGTCGCTGCTGGGATCGTGAGCTTCGCCGATCTCACTTTAGGTGCTGCGGTAATACCGGTGTTGGAAGCACACATAGCGGCCAGCAAGAGCCGGTTCCGCGGGATTCGCCACATAAACGCCTGGGACGCGAGTCCCGATATCGTATCAACCAGAAAGCCTCCCCAGGGGCTGTTATTGGATCCGAAGTTCCGAGAGGGATTTGCGTGCCTGAAGAAGCACGACTTGAGTTTTGATGCCTGGTTATATCACCCACAGTTGACGGAATTGGTGGACCTGGCGAGAGCCTTCCCTGATATAACCATCATCCTGAACCATATTGGAGGTCTCTTAGGTACTGGCCCCTATGCCGGGAAAAGTGCGGAAGTGTTTCACGATTGGCAGCGCGAGATTGCTGCGCTGGCTGCCTGCCCCAACGTGTTTGTGAAGCTGGGCGGGCTCGGGATGCCGCGCAGTGGCTTTGGCTGGCATGAGCAGACCACCCCGCCAAATTCAACCGAGCTAGCTGAGACCATGGGACCCTATTATCGCTATTGCATTGAGCAGTTTGGCGTAGACCGTTGTATGTTCGAGAGTAATTTCCCGGTCGATAAGATATCCTACTCATACACCGTTCTGTGGAATGCCTTTAAGCACATCTCTGAAGGCTTCACGCCACAGGAGCGTGGCGCCCTGTTCCACGATACTGCCGTGAAGGTGTACCGTCTCCAGACCAAGTGACGATGGGTATGGCGAGGATAAGCTCACAGACGAGATGGCTGTTTTAGTTGCTGAAGCCTGCGGTGCTTACGGGCGGCTGGTGGAAGACCCGGCTGATGTTCTGCCAGCCTTGAAAGACGCTCTTGACCAGGTTCACCTCGGGAGACCCGCGGTGTTGGATGTGAGGATAGAGAGCGAGTGAACGCCTTTCTGGCCTCAACTAATCCGTCAATACGGTGGCTTGGCTGCTAAAGACTGGCCCAGTCATAAAGTTAGTCCACAGTAGATAACAATTGCTTGAAATGTATAATTGAGGCTATTTCAAGAGTAAAGCACGTACAGCCTAGTTAAACCAAAATCCTGTAACAAAGGCTGAATCATTGTATCTATGGGACGATAAAAATATCCCTCCCGGTTTTACCATATCTTCTGGGCATATTCTGTCGGAAACTGTCACTATTAGGTACGTACATCACTAAATACAAATTACCTGAAGGCCATGTTATAATCGCATCAATAATTGGAGAACATTTATTGATGACTCAAACACCTCGCGACGACAATAAAAAAGACAATTTATCCCAAGGAGACGTGGAGATTGATCCCGAAGTTCTTAATAAACTCCTGAGTCAAATTCCTGATGGGCCACTAAAAAACGTCGAAGAAGTCATATTTCCAGAGCCGTTACCTCATTTTCGCATACCGCGTCGCCTGAAAAATAGTAAAAGTAAACGGGGCCCAAAATCTATTGAGGATTGGAATAAAGAGGTACGCAGTGTTTGGGGTCACTTATATGATACAGAGGAACTTGAAAAAAGCTGGCTAGCACAATTGCCAACAATACAAAAACTCGCGGCCAGTGAACACGGTGGAAGAACTATAGGGAGTGGATTAGCTCTACAAGCACTCTTAAAGAAAGCTCTTGAGGAAGTTCTGAAATACGATATGGAGGATAAAACCAAGGCAGTGCTCACGTATTTCCCGAAGATGAAAATAATAGATATCGCTTCTCAAGTTGGTCTAGAGCGTTCTTCATTAAGCCGTCGCTATGTTTCGAGAGCCGTAAACCTACTCACAGTGGCATTCCAGCGTCTTACCGATAGATCGACCTGATACAACGTGTCTTCGATGAAATTCCGTTGACCCTGCTGATAATAATTTAAAACGGTAAAACTCGGCCGGTAATAATTATTTTTCAGCGTAAATGAAATATTGTTTTTTTCCTAGCAATTATCCAGTAAATATGTTAGTATCTGCGTGTCGAAATGATGGAACGTGAGATAAAAAGTGACTTGGTGATTCGGAATATTTCGGCGTTTTGGAAGACCTCAGATGAGGGTGGTGAGCCGCACAGGAATCGAACCTGTAACCTGCTGATTAAGAGTCAGCTGCTCTGCCAGTTGAGCTAGCGGCCCATCGTATCTGGGTTAGAACCCCTTGCCACCATTTTGCCACCATTTTCTCTTGTAACCAGGTTGTCAAAGTGCTCGGCGGCTCTCTCTTGTAACCCCGGCAAGACATGGCTATAGGTATCAAGGGTAATGCCAATGCTGGCGTGCCCTAGCCTTTCGCTTACTATTTTAGGGTGTACGCCACCTTTTAGCAAGATGGTAGCATGACTATGCCTGAGGTCGTGAAAACGGATATGAGGCAGGCCGGCTTTCTTGAGAACTTTGGCAAAGGTATGACTGACTACGCCAGGGTCTAGAGGCTTACCATCAAGGTGACTGAATACGAGGTCACTATCGGCTGGAAGCTTTCCCAGTAAGATCCTTCGTGTCTGTTCCTCGGCTTTATACTCACGTAGTAGTAGTGCCAGAGAGGGCGACAATGCTATCCGGCGCCGGCTGTGAGAACTCTTTGGCCTTAACATTTTGCAAACCCCGGAGCGCTTATACAACGCCTGAACTACAGAAAGAGAAGCCATATCGAGGTCAACATCACACCAGCGTAATCCCAGCAGCTCCCCTAGGCGCATCCCCGTGTACAGGGCTGTATAAAACAACGCATAGTAAGGGGTCTCTTGAGCCGCCTCCAGGAATTGGGGGACATCTTCGGGGGATAGGGTTGCCATCTCCTTTCGCTCAGGGTGAGGGGGGTCTGCCGCTTCAGCTACATTCCGAATCAAGAATCCCATCTTGACAGCATGACTTAATGCCTCAGAAAGGATACGGTGGTGATACAGGACAGTTCGAGCGGAGAGGCCGCCTTTTCCATCAATGCGACCCTTAGTGAGAGCTTGGCTGTAGTAGTTCTGAAGCTGCTGCGGTTGAAGCTGGGTCAGTGGTATTGCTCCTAAGGCTGGGATAAGATGACGCCTCACCTCAGACTGGTAACTTTGCACTGTCCTGATGCCACAACTCGTTGCCACATAGCCACTGAGCCAGTTGCCCAACCACTCACCAAAAGTAATCCGCTTTGGTTTAATAAAACTCCCCTCCCCAATACTGACCTCCAATTCAGCCAACCGCTGTTTCGCTAGCTTCTTGCTCCCCTTGAGAGTTTCATAGTGCCTCTTGCGCTGACCTGTTACTGGGTCTAAGCCGCTATCAAGGTAAATCTCCCAGCTTTCCTTTGACCTTTTTCTAATTGGCATTTGAGTTATCTCCTTTCCCTCGTTTTCTAATATTCCCTTTCATTTTTGTCTCCTTTCTCCAGTTTTTTAGATGGGTAAGTTTTGATGCTTACGTTTCATCGTCGCGCAGTCGTTCCCGCGGATAAACAACTCAAGCCTAAGTCTGCTCGAGAATCCGATTTCGGCAGGCCACACCCACGAGGGAATTTGGCGACTTGCCCATGATGGCTTGAGGTTCATCACCGCTCCGACATACTCGAATAGAAATGTGTTCGGAAACGAACACCGCAGTAACTCGTTTGAGACTTTCACCTGCCTCTGATTTAGCACCTCCCATATCTCGTCCCGCCACTCGGAGAATAATAGTGACCGAAGTAAATTCGCCCAAATCCATAGAAGCACCGTCGACCACCAGGATTTGCCCTTCAATCTAACTAAGACCGTCCCGTATTGCGATAGTTCTACCAGCCCCGCACCTGTTATCACAGCACTAGCGAATGTCTCGGCCTGCCATTCTGGGCATTTGGCACTTAGTTTTCGGTCAGTCTCCCGGCAAATCGAGTGAATAATCTCCCGAATCTCATGCAGCAGAGTGAACATCCGACGGAACTCGGAATCTTTTGGTCTTAAGACCACATGGAATTTGCTATTTGACCTGTGCCAGTGCCCGCGAAGGGGCATGTCCCGCTCTTCTAAATCTACGCCACACATCTTCGCGACCTTGGCTATATCCCCAAACATGGGCGTGCACGGTATCCCGAAAAACTCGACAAAACTCCCCGCTAGGAGCCGAATCGGTAACGTGGTTAGACCGCGGTGACCCACATAGCGGCCGAAACTGCGC
>JAHJTL010000042.1 GCA_018829775.1 Chloroflexota bacterium
AATAAAAACACACTTACTTTGTAGTAGTTTGGAATACAAAGCTTGCTTGATGCGCTACAAAACAACACAATTGCAATTACAGAGTAACCTGATATAAAAGGCTTAGTTGATTTTGGTAGTGTGGGGTGGGCTGCCGTCAGTGGATATTGTGATCGGTGATGAAGTGTATGAGTGAACCAGTTGGGGGGGCATCAAAGTTTTGTCGCCATTTATAGTATTTCTTATTTCTTCGAAGGTAACGAAATACTAGATTGTTACCCAACCGCTAATGAATCTTCAAATTTACACAGTAATGACTACATTTCCCTTTTTGTGTCCTTTATCGACATACCTGTGAGTCTCGACAATCTGTTCCAGCGGATAGCATCTGTCTATGACTGGTTTTATCTTTCCTGCTTCAACGAGTTCTTTGAGGTAAATTAGGTTTTCAGTTTCAGGGATTGCTGTCCCACCTATTAGTTTCTTGCTGCTCATCATCGAAGCCCATCGCATCCGAACCATTAGTGCTGGAGCGGCAACGGCTTGAAGATAGATTCCTTCTTTCTTTAGCGATCTCATACAACCTGAAAACGAACTCTTGCCTACTGCGTCAAAAATAACATCATAGGTCTCACCGTTTTTGGTAAAGTCCTCCTTAGTGTAATCGATTACCTTATTAGCTCCCAGCGATTTCACTAATTCTAAATTCGTGGTACTGCATACCCCGGTAACTTCCGCCCCAAAGTACCTGGCAAGCTGGACCGCAAAAGTACCTACACTTCCAGAAGCTCCATAGATAAGTACTTTTTGTCCGCTCTGGATGTCACCTTTTCTCAGAAAATACAAGGCTGTATTGCCCCCAAAAGGAATGGCTGCGGCTTCCTCAAAGGTCATGTTTGCTGGTTTTATTGCCAGACACCCATTTTCAGGCATGCATATATACTCGGCATAAGCACCAAGATTGTGTCCAAGATATGCAAAAACCCCGTCACCTTTCTTAAACAGTTTTACATCTTTGCCTACTGATTCAATTTCCCCGGCTAACTCAGACCCCAGTATAGCTTTTTTGGGTTTTCTAAGACCAAGCGCTATCCGAGCGAAGAGCCAGAAAGAGAGAGGAACTGTGAAACTTCGCATTCTAGAGTCCCCTGATGTTACTGTTGTCGCATGGACTTTTATCAGGACTTCATAATCCTTGGGTCTAGGTTTTTCCACCTCTTTGAGCTGAAGAACCTCCGGCGGTCCGTATTTTGTGCATACAATTGCTTTCGTAAGTTACCTCCAAATTTACTTTGTCTGGTTTATATCTGTTTGGCAGACCCGGAAGCGATTGCCGACGAATTGAACCCTTTAACTATCAGCCATACCGCAAGAACCATTTCTTGCACGCCTATTGGAAGTTGTAATAAAATGAAAACCGTCGAAAAATATATTATCTGGCCAGATATCGCTAACAAGACGGCTGCAAGCGATAATGCAGCTCCCAGAAAACCCCAACCTGATAGCCATCGTGGAATGAGTTTTGATTGATAAAATACATAGTAATACATCAGAGCACCCACGGTAAAAGCGATTATACTTAACTTGCCGGCCCAATCACGTACCGCCAGTAATGAAGTGCCTGAAGCTTGAAACAAGGAAGCATTCGAGGCTCCCGCTTTTACATATTCCTGACTCAATGTCAGTATTGATAGCAGGCCAACCACACCAACAATATAGAGCATACCCTCCATAAGCCTTAAACCAACAGCTCCAAGAGCTAGGCCTTCATTGTATTTTCTTAGTATTGGATACAGACAAATGGCAATACCGGCACATGCAAAAGCCGAGAGTAAAACCAAGAGGCCTCCTATAATCACCTGGTTTTCATTTGCAGAAATTTTGATAAGATAATCTGGGGCAGCCAGAATAGGTTTAAATAAATTATTACCCAGCACGCCCAGAACCGTTGCAATGATAAATAATACTCCCACGCTTATCGCGGTCTTTCTGTTTGTATTCATTTCTTCTCCTTTAGTTTAAGGACCTCCGGTGGTCCGTATTTTGTGCACACAATCGCTTTCATGAGTATTCCTTCTTATTTTAGATATGCTCATTTTATACTGTATTCATTTTTTATCTCCTTTGAATAGGGAATAGCCCGACAGGCCAATGCCCACAACGTATAAAGCGCTCAGAACAACATTCACCTGCCAGCGTGCGTTTCCGATGGGTGCGGAGGCGATGAAGGCCATCACTTCCACAAAACCGATCACGAACAGCAACACCCAGAAGGCCCATTTTTGGCCGGCGATCAGGCTTTTTCGGATGAGCAACCACACCAGCACCGAGAGAACCACCGAGCAAGAGTTGTACAGGATCGTCAAAGCATTGAGCGATGCAATGACCTTGGCATCCAGGCTGGCGATTTCAGATTTTTCAAACACCATTACCAAAAGTGGGGAGTTTGCGTTGAAAATGACGACACTGGTCAATATCAAGGCGGCGAGGAGGAAATTGATGCCGCTCCAGATTGAGAGGATGGTCGAACCTGCTTTGAGCATTTTTGCTTTCTCCTTGTGATGTGTCGTGTCCGCTTTTTAAGGTCTATTCCACGAGCATTTACATGTAGCTGAGCGGGGAGGGTTATAGAGAGGGTCTTCAGCCCTCCCTTTCCCCTATATAGCAAATCTATGACGCGCTCAAAAGCTCGTTCGTCGCTGTTTTCGCAGACAGAGAAGCGATTGCAGATGGATTAAATCCTTTAACGATTAGCCATACCGCCATCACCATTTCCTGCACGCCTGTTGGAAGAACCAGAACCATCGTGATCGTCGACATTTGACCGATGACGCCGAACAGATGTAACAAGCCTGCGGCGAGGTACAGGATGGCTCCAATGAACCCCCAACCTGATATCCATCGGGGAATGAGCCTTGATCGATACAACAGGTAACTAAACATCAGAGCGCCCAGGGGAAAAACTATTTCCGTAGTATTAGTGCTAGTCTCCGCTGCTTTCAGTAGTAACAGGCCCAAAGGCTGAAAGCTGGAAGCGTTCGGGGTGCCGGCCTGGACATATGACTCACTTAATGGCAACAGTAACAGCCAGCTTATTGCCACACCAATATAGGTAACAGTCTCAAGCCCTCCCCTGAAAACGACATACCCCAGAGCCAGGGCTTCATTCTGTCTTTTCAGGATGGAAAACATTGCGACTGGAACCATGGCGAGGGCCAGACCCATAACTAACATAAGGAGTGCCCCTGTTATGACGTGGTTTCCCGTAGCAGAGACTTTGACAAGATAATCTGGAGCGTTCAGAATGGGTTTGGCAACGACAAGGGTCAAAACACCACTAACCGTGCCAATAATGTATAGCACCCCCACAATTATTGCGGTCTTTCTGTAGGTGTTCATTTTAGGTCTCCTTTTTATAAACGTTATAGATGATTTTCATTGAATTGAGCTTGCATATGACCTTGTATCTCAAACAATATGATAGAATGTCTGCCGGAGGCTGGGTGTGGCAGATCGATTGACCTTAGGTCTTGCAAGACCGTGGGGCAGCGTGGTCGCCACGCCCGAATCTCCAGAAGAGCCCGAACAGTTGCCAGG
>JAHJTL010000043.1 GCA_018829775.1 Chloroflexota bacterium
AGCCATATCACGCATTTTCCTCAGGCTCGCCATTTTATCCGGCTGCTGAGTTTGCTCTTTCTGCTCCTGTAGAATGCTGCTAGCTTGGTGGATATCGCCGGTATACAGCAGCAGCAGGTTTTGCACCAGTTCGTCTTTACGTTCCGATGACCAGATAATCGGTTCGGTAGTGACAGTTTCATCGGTATTGAACTGAAAATAACGGAGGCCACCATAAGCAGTGATGTACTGGTCCTGTTTGCCGATAGGCTCGCCCAGAATGTCAATCTCAATGTGACATGCTTCTCTGGCAAGTTCTTCGGCGGACTTGAGAATTCCCTTATAGCCATAGAGAGCATTGAGCAAGCCTACGGTGAAGCTGCCAGAAGAACCGAGGCCGGCCCCGGCGTGAACATCGGCCACCGAGGCAATCTCTATTCCACTCCGGATTCCGACCAATTTCAAGGCTTCTCTGACTAACGGATGACGTATTTCGTCGACGCTGTCAACTATTTCCGTTTTGGCATAGTAACTTACCCTGATGGCATCGGTGAAGCGTTTGTTAACGATGATGTACATGTATCGGTTTATCGCTGTGCTCACCACGGCCCCGGGTTCATTCCGGTAGAATTCACGCAAATCGGTCCCGCCACCGACAAAGCTGATTCTGAATGGAGTTCGCGTAATTATCATCACGGCACCTTTTTCACAACTCCTTCAAAAACCTGCTGCTGTTCCGGCGTTCCGATATCATAAAACCGCTGCCTTATGATATGAGCAGCCAGCTCCCCTTGTTCTATTAAGTAACGATATATCCCGTCTTCAAGAGAAATCGGCACCCCCCCCGGGACGAAATCCAGTACTTCTTTCCGGAGGATTACCGCGCCCGCTTCCACATAATTCAGTTCCGGTGATACTCCTTCCCTATCATATCTTACCACCATTTTATCATTGTCAAGAGCGATATTATTTCTCACACCGGTATCCACTTCATTATTATAGACCACCATAAGGGCCTTCCGTCCGAGCTGCAAATACCTCTCTTCCACTTCATGGTAATCAATCGGCAGGTAGGTATCCCCGTTAAGCACCAGGAAGTAGCTATCCAGCATATCCCGTGCCCGTTTCAGCGCACCCCCGGTGCCAAGCAATTTTTTACCTTCCTCGCTGTATTTTATGTCCACGCCCATTTCGCGTCCATCGCCAAAGAAGTCCCTTACCTGCTCTCCTAGATAGCCAGCGCATATGACGATGTCTTTTATACCCTGGTTTTCCAGAAGCCGTACGACGTAATAGAGAAAAGGCTTACCGTGGAACGGTATCATTACTTTGGGCATAGCTCTGGTCAATTCTCCCAGTCTGGTGCCCAGACCACCTGCCAATATGACCGCCTGCATGGTTGGTTCCTCAGGCCGACTCAGCCAGTATCTCCTTTATCGCCAGACGAATTGCCTCTTCAGAACTGTATTTCGGCTTCCAGCCCAGTTTTTCCATTCTTGACGTTTCCAGGCAGATACGGGGGACATCTCCCGGCCAGCCCCGGCTTCCTCCCGTGTATCTCAACGTAACCTCGGACAGCCCCATCTGTTCCAAAAGTATGCGACTTATTGTCGTGACATCGACCATGTCATGATTGCCCAGGTTAAAAACGTTGACCTGTCCATCGGAATGCTGGTGACCGTATAACACGCCATCCACGCAATCGCTGACATGTATGTAGGGCTTTGACTGTTTGCCGTCACCGAGTATTTCCAGTTCCTCGTTATTTTTTTTCAGTTTATTAATGAAATCGTAAATTACACCGTGGGTTGCCCTCGGGCCAACGACATTGGCAAAGCGAAAAATCCACGCCTGCATATTAAAGAGATGGCAGAATGCTGTAATCAGGCCCTCACTGGCAAGCTTGGCGGCTCCATAAAGAGATATGGGCTGCAATGGACCATGGTCTTCAGAAGCAGGCTCGCCGGATATTTCACCATACACAACGCTGCTTGAGGCAAAAATGATTTTACCGATACCCTGTCTTCGCATAGTCTCCAGGACATCATATGTGGCAATGGTTCCCTGATTCAGGTCGGCTGCAGTATCGTGTTGCCCGAGTCTCACGTCCGGGTTGGCTGACATATGAAAGACGACATCACTGCCTTTTATTGCCGTCGACAGTTGACCTCGATCCAGAACGTCAGCCTGAATAAATTTGAAATTGGGATTATTTAAATGCTGGCTGATGAACTCACGTTTCCCGGAACTCAGGTTATCGTAGACGGTAACCAATCCTGTATTTGTCAGGCGGTCGACCAGATGACTGCCGATGAACCCAGCGCCACCGGTGATAAAATACTTCATAATTTACCCATTACTTAATGAAATCTAACCGTAGTGAACGTTATTTGAATCGATTAAACGTAAACCGTTGGCTTGACAGAAGATAAAGACAGCGCTTTCTATAAATCGACTGAATTTTCCTGGAAATTTATTCCAATCTGTCTTCATCCCTACAGTGAATCGCGTATCCGCTTCACAAGTACGTTCAGTATTACGCCAGCAAAGATACACAACACCCCAACCGTAATCAGGAGCATTGCCACCATCGCGGTGCCCACGGCCACTTCGTTAATGGTAAAAAGGGCTCTCAAAACGATAACACCGGCCGCAATGCCCAGAATTACGGAGATGCTGCCAGCCAGTCCAAAAAATAGAAGAGGTCTCCTCTCCGATATCATCACCAGCACCCGATTCAGAACACCGACGCCGTGCTTAACAGGGTTCAGCGTTGAGCCATCTCTGGTATAAATAGCTGAGACAGGAACCTCGGCGATTTTGAGCCCTTTGGCCGTGGCCTCTGATATGGTCTCCGCCGAGATTGCCATCCCCTGCTCTTTGGGTTCAAGCACGTTTATTGCTTTTCTTGAAAAGGCCCTGAATCCCGACTCGGTGTCAGATAATGTGCTCCGGGAAAGTACGCGGGTGAAATAAGAAATGATTTTTTGCCCGAATTTGCGATAAGCTGGTATGTCTTCGCTTTTTATCTTTCGTGACCCGACGACCACATCAGCGCCATCCAGGATGGCGTCCACCAAGGACGACATCTCCTCGGGGTTATGCTGGCCATCAGCGTCAAGTAACACCAGTACATCTGGGTTTCTTTTCTTCGCTTCGGCAAGCACGGTCTGGACGGTGGCACCATAGCCACTGTTTTTCTGGTGCTGGACAACCGTGGCGCCGGCAAGCCGGGCTACCCGCGCAGTGCGGTCGGAGCTGCCGTCGTCAACTACCACCACCTCGTCGGCAAACTGCCGTGCCTGCAGGACAACGCTGCCAATATAATTCTCCTCGTTATAAGCCGGCATGCCGACGATTATGACTGGTTTTTCCGGTTTTTTCGTCTTACTACTATGTTCCAAGTACCCTTCCTCGCTCGTCATTATAACATATGCCGGGCAGAGTTGTGCTTTGTGCAAACTAAAAATTTGGTCATAGTACCAAAAAGTCTATAATTTACAATGCCCCCGTTTTGGGGTAAAATAGCTGATGTTCGGGCGGTTAGCTCAGTGGTTAGAGCGCCTGCTTCACACGCAAGAGGTCTCTTTCAGAGGAGACAAAAAACCGCCTGAATCCCCAAAATAGATACGAAATCTTGTCCCAACCCGGACGAAAGACCGGGATGTTTTGTTGAAAACACCTCTTGCTTCGCCAAATTTTGAAGGGGGACAAGATGAGAACAGTACCACCGGTAACACTTGAGCATCATATCGCAGGGTATCAACTTTGTGCCGCTACGGAAGGCAAAAGCCCGAATTCCATTGCCATTGTCACCAGCAGCGCCAATTATTTCCACCATTTCCTTACTTCTCAGGGAATCGTCGCGGCTATGACCGAGGTCACTCATCATGAAATCAGGGCATTCATCCTGCACCTGCAGCATAAGCGGTGTTTCTCCGACCATCGCTTCAACCATGCCCAAGATAAAGGTCTCTCAGGACACACCATAAATTGCTACCTGCGCAGCCTGAGAATATTCTTCTCCTGGCTCGTCTCAGAGGGAATCATAGACAGTACCCCTTTTGAGCGGGTGAAGATTCCGCCACCGCCAAGGAAGATCATCCCTACCCTGTCTGATCACCAGATTGGACAACTGTTTGGCGCTATCGATACTCGAACTACTCAAGGATATCGAGACTACACTATGGTGCTAACCCTGCTTGATACTGGTCTGAGGGTATCTGAACTCTGCAATCTAGAGCTAGGCAAACTGCGGTTAGAAGAAGGTATGCTCAAGGTTTTGGGCAAGGGGAATAAGGAGCGTCTTATCCCGATAGGTAAGCAGGTTCAGCGGTTGCTCTGGCGCTATATCGACCGCTACCGTCCCGAGCCAGCTACCGCCAACGGTGGCTTTGTCTTCCTCACTCGAGAAGGTAGATCACTAACCAAGGATAGGGTGGAGAAGATTATGACCTACTACGGTAAGAAAGCCGGACTAGCGGGGATAAGATGCTCACCTCATACCCTCCGCCACACCGCCGCGGTTACCTTCATTAGAAATGGCGGAGATGTCTTCAGCCTACAGCGGATGCTAGGCCACTCTAGCCTGGAGATGACCCGAAAATACTGTGAACTTGCCGATATTGATGTCAAAAAGGCACACATCACGGCAAGTCCGGTGGATAACCTCGATTTTGCCGCAATGGGATTGAACTCCCGGTTTCGATTCCCGAGGACTTGACAGCCAGACGTCGCTATGGTAATATTCGTAATGACTACTTGACAAACAGACTTCGTTATGGTAATATTTGTCATAGCTACTCGAAAAAGTGTAATATGATGAGGGTATTATTTATCTGCCTTGACTGTGGGAACCCGTTTTTTGAGCGAAATCCCGAGGCTACCCATCGTTGTGGTACCTGTGGCAGTTCAGCCGTGGTGAAACACGATGAGCTTCGGTCTGGAGCACTCGCTTTAAAGCCGGCAGCCTACCTGTGGCTCCTTCACGACGAGCATAGTATACCGCCTCCACCTCCACCTTGGGAGGTCATTAGCTTCCCGAAAAATGCCGCAGCTCTCTTTTCGGTCATGGGCAAAGCCAGAACTCCGGAGAGGCGACAACGAGCCGCTGAACTGATGCTTATCGAAGCGGGATTCCCGGAAGAAAAGGCACGCGGTTTGGCGAAGGGAATGTACCCATGACGACCAGCGGGCCGCTAAGGTTAGAACCAGAGACGTTGACCGATTTTCGTTGTCCTCGATGTCAAGCCCTTCTCTTCAGGGTAAGTGAGGGAAAGGGGATGATCGAGGTGAAGTGCCGGAAGTGCGGATACATGGCCCGGATGCACCTTAAGGAAAGGCGACCGAATTGAATGTCTAAGAGGTGAGCCCCGCGAGGGCCCTGGCGAGAGAGCCCAAAGAGGCCTGGAGGTTTCCAGGCCTCTTTTATTTACCGGTGAGGAGGAGCAATCATGCTGAACGGAGAAATTGATAACTTTCTGCAAGAGGCGCTACAGCGGGGAACTCGAGCCGACCTTGCGCATTTGATGGAGGGCTACAAGCTGTGTGCCCAAAGCGAGGGGAAAAGCCCGGCGACGATCGCTATCGTAGAGGCTTCGGTACGTTATCTCCAAGAATTCCTGTCCTCAAATGGGTTGCCGACTGATATCGGGAGGATTGACGTACGAGAACTTCGGCGCTTCATCGTTCACCTGCAGGGGCGACAACGGTTCGCTCAGCACCGATTCACCAGGCCACAGGAGGGTCATCTCTCAGGGCATACCGTGAACGGCTATCTTCGTGCTGTGAGGAGTTTCTGGTCCTGGGCACAAAGGGAGGGATTCGTCGAGGAGAACCCCTTCTCACAAATAAAGATACCCAAAGCACCGAAGAAGATTATGCCCACCTTTACCCAGGAGCAACTGCGGCAACTTATGGGGGCAATAGATACGAGAACGCCACTGGGCTACCGGGATTACACCATCATTTTGACACTTATAGACACAGGGATGCGGTGCAGCGAGCTCACCGGCCTCAAAGTCGAGGATGTTAATTTAGAGGCCAGACTATGCAAGGTGTGGGGCAAGGGAAGCAAGGAGAGGCTAGTGCCTATTGGAGCTAAGGTTCAAAAGGCACTATGGAAGTATCTGATCCGCTGCCGTTCTGAGCCGGCCACTCCGCGGTACGATCAGACATTTCTTACCCGTGACGGTCGTCCTTTGACCAAGGACCGAGTCGAAGCCATCGTCGAACATTACGGCAAGAAGGCTGGCATCACCGGGGTACGATTAAGCCCCCATACCTTCCGTCATACCTTTGCCGTGATGTTTCTCCGCAACGGGGGAGATGTCTTCAGTTTGCAGAGGATAATGGGACATTCCACTCTCGATGTCCTCCGAATATATGTCAACATGGCGCAAGCCGACGTTCAAATGGCTCACCGTCGCCATTCGCCGATAGATAACATGGATTTCAAGCTGAAGTATGGAAAGACAAAAGAGGGTAAAGGCAGGATTCGGAAAGAGACAGTAAGGTGAAGTCGGGTGAAGTCAAACATTCAAAACTGTGTTCATTGGCTAATATTTGATGCCGAAAGGAGTTACAAGGATGAGCAAAGAGATAACACAAGCCAAAAAGCTCATGGTAGCCAGACTCTACTTTGAGGGTCTTTCCTATGATGAGATTGCCCGGAAGACGGGAATCGCTAAGGGTTCCGTCGCCGCGATAGTAGAGGATCTCAAAGAAGGCAGACTTCCCCAGTTTGAACATTTGACTGAACTTCTGAACGAGCTGAGAGACATGGTAGTGGCACTCAGGAAATCCAAGATGTCCTCGACAGAAGCGGTGTACCTTTTCACCATTGCTAGAAGGCTTATATCACTCGGTGTGGAGCCATCCCTGCTTGAATCCTGGGTAGGGATGTGTCGCTCTGTACCCGAGGAGGAATTCCCCCGCAGCCAAATCATCCAGGCAGCGACGAGACTGACGAAGATAGAGCGGGAGGGAACGAGCTATGACG
>JAHJTL010000044.1 GCA_018829775.1 Chloroflexota bacterium
ATGGTGCCGCTCTCGAAAAGCGGTCTTCGCGCAAGCGGAGCGTGGGTTCGAATCCCACCCTCTCCGTTTTATAAATTAAATGACTGGCCTGGCAAGCTGTTATATAATGCCTATTTGTCTTAAAGACGGTTTGCGGAGAGGTGCTGGAGTGGCCTATCAGGCACGCCTGGAGAGCGTGTGTAGCCTTTGGCTACCGTGGGTTCGAATCCCACCCTCTCCGCCATTATATTTCTATTAGATGGCTTCTGACTGAGTATATCATTGTTTAATACTCGTCATTAGCCGATTGTCTGCACTATGTCTCTATGATAGAATTGCCTTGAAGATGACAGATAAAGACCTCAAATACTGGGTGGGTTTCAGCCTCATACCGGGCATCGGGCGCGTGCGTTTCGCCCAGCTAGAAAACCATTTCGGCAGCTTGGAAGACGCCTGGCAGGCAGCGTCCGGCGAATTGAAAAAGGCTGGCCTTGACCGCAATGCAGTACAGGCGATTACAACCTGGATACCAAAGATTTCTTTAGACGATGAAATGGAAAAACTGTCCCGCTACGGGGTAAAAGTCTTTACCTGTAATGACGAAGCGTACCCATCTCGGTTGAAAGAGATTTATGACTACCCGCCGCTGCTGTATATCAGGGGTGAACTGCTGCCGCAGGACGAGTGGTGTCTGGCGGTGGTCGGCACCCGGCGGGCAACCGTTTACGGGAGGCAGGTAACGGAGGAGATAGTGGCTGACCTGGCACGGAGCCAAATTACCACGGTCAGTGGCCTGGCCAAAGGCATCGATTCCGTGGCCCACCAGGCGGCGCTGGATGCGGGAGGCAGGAGCATCGCCGTCTTTGCCTGCGGGCTTGACATTGTCTATCCCAGCGAGAATGCGGACCTGGCCCGGAGGATTATGCAACAGGGCGCTCTCATCAGCGAATACCCTCTGGGCACAAGGCCAAGGGCGGACAACTTCCCCCGCCGCAACCGGATTATGAGCGGACTAAGCATGGGAGTGCTCGTCGTTGAGGCGGATATAACCAGCGGTGCCATGATAACGGCGCGGTTCGCGCTGGAGCAAAACCGCGAGGTATTTGCCGTTCCCGGCAGCATTCTTTCGCCGGCCAGTCGGGGTACAAATCATCTTATTCAGGAAGGTGCCAAACTGGTGCGCGATTATACCGATATCCTGGAAGAGCTTAACCTGATGACGATAGCGCGGCAGATAGAGATGAAAGAGATACTGCCCGCTTCCGACACGGAGTCCTTGCTGCTGAAACAATTGAGCGCCGAGCCAATTCATATCGATGAAGTTTGCCGCAGCAGCGGGCTTCCGGTGTCCACTGTCAGCAGCACTTTGGCGATGATGGAACTGAAAGGGTTAGTCAAGCAGATGGGACCGATGAGCTATATACTGGCCAGAGAGGTCAGGGAGGAATATCGAGTGAGGGTGGATTAATATCATGGCGAAGAATCTTGTAATCGTAGAATCACCGGCGAAGGCCAGGACACTGCTCAAGATACTGGGCAGCAGCTACAGCCTGAAAGCATCGCTGGGCCACATAAGGGATTTGCCCAAGAGTGAACTGGGTGTGGACGTAGAAAACGGTTTTGCTCCCAGATATGTGGTACCGAAGGCGAAAAGCAAGATCGTTAATGAGCTGAAAAAGGCAGTTAAAAACGCGTCCACAGTCTATCTGGCCACCGACCCTGACCGTGAAGGAGAGGCCATTGCCTGGCATCTGGCTGAAGTAACGAAATCAGGCCGCAAACCATATCGCCGCGTCGTTTTCCACGAAATAACCAGCGGAGCGGTCAAACAGGCGTTCCAGCACTCTCGCTCTATAGACATGCAGCTGGTCAACGCACAGCAGGCACGGCGCATCCTGGATAGACTGGTCGGCTATAAACTCAGCCCTTTGCTCTGGAAGAAGGTGAGGCGCGGCCTTTCCGCGGGGAGAGTCCAGTCTGCCACAGTGAAAATAATCGTGGACCGTGAGCGTGAGATACAGGGCTTTGTGCCGGTGGAGTACTGGACAATTGAAGCTGAACTGGCCAAAAAAGGAGATAAAGTTCCGTTCAGGGCCATGTTAATCGGCCTCATGGACGGCGCCAAGGTAGGCATCCCCAATGAGCAGGAAGCAAGTCGGGTTAAAGGAGAGCTGGAGCAGGCGAGCTATCGTGTCTACCGGGTCAATATGAAAAAAGTTAACCGTCAGCCGGCTCCCCCTTTCATTACCAGTACTCTGCAGCAGGAGGCCTGGCGCAAGCTGCGCTTTACCGCCAAGCAGACGATGGCGATTGCCCAGCAGCTTTACGAAGGTCTGCCCATTGACGATGAAGGGAGTGTGGGGCTTATCACCTATATGCGCACCGATTCTACCCGGGTGGCGTCTTCCGCTATTGCCGAGACCAGAGACTACATCGGGGAGAAGCACGGTGCCCAGTACCTGCCGTCTCATACCCGCATTTTCAGGGGGACTGTACGTGGGGCGCAGGAAGCGCATGAAGCCATCCGCCCTACCCGCATATACCGGGAGCCTTCGCTGGTCAAGAAATACCTGACGGCGAGCCAGTATCGACTCTATGACCTTATCTGGAAACGTATGGTAGCCAGCCAGATGGCGGCGGCTGTCTTCGATAATACTACCGTGGACATTGAAGCTAAATGTCCGGAAACCGATTACTTACTGAGAACTTCCAGCTCGGTGAATGTATTTCCCGGATTTATCGTCCTCTACAGTGAGAGCAAGGATGAGGCGGATGAAGAGGAAAAGAAGGGCAAATTACCCTCATTAAGGAAAAACGAGGACTTGAAACTTCTGGGAATATACCTGGAGCAGTGCTTTACCCAGCCGTCACCCCGCTTCACCGAGGCCACGCTGGTCAAGATGCTGGAGCAGTGGGGCATTGGCCGTCCCAGCACCTATGCACCGATCCTTTCCACCATCCAGGACCGGGGCTACGTAAGCAAGGTCAGGGGCTGTTTCCAGCCCACTGAACTGGGCGTTCTGGTAAACGACCTGTTAAATCAGCATTTCGCTGACATCATTGATATTCGGTTTACTGCCAGTATGGAAGACGAACTCGACGATATCGTGAAGAAAAACCGCAATTGGGCCAGCGTCGTTCAGGATTTTTATACACCATTCAATAAGGACCTGGAGAATGCTTTTCAACAAGCGGAGAGAGTAAAGCTGCCCGTTGAATTGACCGATGAGACCTGTCCGGAATGCGGCAAACCTCTGGCCGTAAAGCTGGGGAGATACGGTAAATTCCTTGCCTGCAGCGGTTACCCGGAGTGCAAGTATACGAAGTCATACCAGCTCAAGACGGGAGTTAAATGTCCCGAGTGTGGCGGTGAGCTTGTGGAACGGGTAAGCAAGAAAAAACGCATCTTTTATGGCTGCGGCAATTATCCAGAGTGTACGTTCGCCGTTTTCTATAAACCCCTCCCCGACCCCTGCCCCAAATGCGGTGGATTGCTGACGCAGCACATGGGCAGGTACGCCAAGTGTACCAAGTGCGACTACAAAGGGAAGCTCGAACGTGAGCAGTGATATGCAGGAAGCACTGAATAAATATGTGAACTATCTGGAAGCGGAGCGAGGGCTCTCGCCGTATACGGTGCGAAATTACACCATGGACCTTATCGGCAACTACGCACGCGGTTCAGAGAAAGGCTTCTTCCAATTTCTCAGGGTTAAACAGATTGATTCGCTCGACGAAGTGGACAAGCAGGTCCTCCGCGACTACATGGCGTGGCTTATGGAGCAGGGCGTGGTCAAGAGCAGCATCGCCCGCAAGCTGTCGGCCATCCGCTCCTTCTACCGTTATCTGCTGAGGGAAGAGAAAGTGTCGGCCAATCCGCTGGAAAAAGTTTCCTCCCCGAAGCTGGACCGTCGTCTCCCGTCTTTTCTCACCGCAGAAGAAACAGTGCGACTCCTGGAAGCACCCGACCTGTCAACTCCTCAAGGGCTGCGTAACCGGGCCCTGTTGGAATTGCTCTATGCTTCGGGGATGCGGGTCAGCGAGCTGGAGAGCCTGAACCTCGAGCAGTTGAATATGGAAACAAAGGAAATCCGGGTCTGGGGCAAGGGTTCAAAGGAGCGAATGGTGCTCATCGGTGAGCCGGCAGCGCATGCCTTGAATAACTACCTCGTACAGGGGCGTCCTGTTTTGCTGGGTAAGAAGAAGACAAACGCCGTTTTTCTCAATCAGTATGGCGGGCGGCTGCCAGCACGAAGGATACAGAAAATTCTGGACAGATGCGCACGGAAAGCTGGCATCGAGAAGAGAGTTCACCCCCACGTTCTCAGGCACACCTTTGCCACCCACCTTCTCGATGGCGGTGCCGATTTAAGGGTCGTTCAGGAGCTGCTCGGCCATGCCCAGCTGGCGACCACTCAGGTGTATACTCACGTCAGCCAGAGTCAGGCGCGGAAGATATATCAGTCCGCCCACCCGATGGCCAGAAAGAGAGATAACGGGGTTGAAAACGAATAACCGGTTGTCGCGGTTGCGGCAGAGACTGGCCGAACTGGAAGTTGATGCCATCTTTGTCTCCCAGCCGGAGAACCGTCGCTACCTTTCTGACTTCGACGGCTCTGCCGGGTATTTACTCATCACCGATAAGGACGCTGTTATCGCCACGGACTTTCGCTACATAGAACAGGTTAAACAGCAGTCTCCAGACTACCGGCTGTTCCAGATAGCTGGTGATATGCTCGACTGGTTTCCCGAGCTAATCGCTGACCTTCGGGGTCAGAAACTTGGTCTTGAGTCCCAGTATATATCGCTTGCTATGCATCGTCAGATAAGCGATATAATGAAAAAAATGGAATCTGCTCCCAAATCTGTCTTTTTGGAAGGATTGGTGGAATCGCTGCGAGCGATTAAGGACGCTGAGGAAATCGAGCTCATCGCCCGGGCCGCGGACATAAGCGATAAAGCCTTTGGGTATATCGAGCAAAATATAAAAGCTGGCATGACTGAAAAAGAGGTGGCCTGGGAGGTGGAGAAATTTATGCGTGAACATGGCAGTCAGGCGGTGCCGTTTGACATCATTGTTGCTTCCGGCCCCAATGCTGCCCTGCCCCATGCCCGACCTTCGGAGCGTGTTATTCAGAAAGGAGAGCCGGTGCTCATGGATTTTGGCGCCAGGGTAAACGGCTACGCCAGCGACCTGACCCGTACCATCTGCCTTGGCGAACCTGATGATAATTTCAAAAAAGTGTACGACGTCGTTCTTGGTGCGCAGCTGGCGGCGATAGAACTCCTCAAGGAAGGTATGACCGGGGAGCAGGCAGACAACCTGGCGCGGACGGTTATTACTGAAGCTGGCTATGCTGAGGCTTTCGGGCATGCGCTGGGTCACGGAGTCGGTCTGGCGGCGCATGAGGCACCGCGCCTCGGGCCGGGCTCCGGTGAGAAACTGGTTTCCGGCATGGTGTTTACCATTGAACCTGGTATCTATCTCCCCGGCTGGGGCGGGGTCAGGACTGAAGATTTGGTTGTTCTGGAGAACGGAAAACTGAGAGTACTTTCGAAAGCGAGGAAGACGTAAAATGATCAGCGGTGGTGAACTGCGAAAAGGAATTATCATTGAGCTTGACGGCACGCTTTATCAGGTGGTGAACTATCAGCACGTCAAGATGAAGCGGACCGCGCTGGCACGTGTCAAGCTGCGCGACCTGAGTGCCGGCCATACCACCGAGCGCAGTTTCCAGTCTGATGACAAGCTGGTGCGGGCACGCCTTGATTCACGCCCGATGCAGTATCTCTATAATGATGAGGACGTGTACTATTTCATGGATGTGGAAAGCTTTGAGCAAATTGAAATCAACCGCGCCCGGCTGGGCGATACATTAAATTACTTGAAAGAGGGCTTTATCGTGGAGGTATCCAGCTACAAAGGTGAGGTGGTCGATATCGAATCGCCCGTAGCTGTGGAGCTTGAGGTTACCGCTACCGAGCCCGGTTTCAAAGGTGACACCGCTACCGGCGGCAGCAAACCGGCAACACTGGAAACGGGCCTGACGCTTCAAGTTCCGCTCTTCATCAATGAGGGCGATGTCATCAAGGTCGACACTCGTACCGGTGAATACCTGGAAAGGAGCAGTTGAGTCAGTTGCTGAAAGCAGACCTTCATGTCCACACCGAGTATTCGATGGACTGCAGTATGCCTTTGAATGTAATAATTGAACGGTGCCAGCAACTTGGCATCAACTGTATAGCCATCGCCGACCACGGCACGGTTGAAGGTGCACTCGAAATGCAGCGTATCGCCCCCTTCACCGTAATCGTTGCCGAGGAGATATTGACCCCGCATGGCGAATTAATGGGCATGTTCCTCAAAGAAAGTATCCCCAGCGGCCTCTCCGTGGAGCAGACGATTGCTCAAATCAGGGCACAGGGCGGCATAGTGTGCGTTCCGCATTCTTTTGACGTTTTCCGGCCGTCGGCCCTGAGCGATAAGATAGTTGAAGAAATCGCACAGGAAATTGAGGTCATTGAGGTCTTCAATGCCAGGAGCCTGCTCCACCGCAGTTACGAGAAGGCGCTGGCTTTTACCAATAAATACAACATTGCCCAGAGTGCCGGCAGCGATGCCCATACACCGGGTGAGATAGGCAATGCCTGTGTAGAAATGCCGGAGTTTGAAGGTCGTGATGACTTTCTTCAAGCGCTGGCCAAGGGCAAAATCATCGGCCACCGGACCAGTCCTTTAACTCACTTTGCCAGCGCCTGGAACAAACTGAAAAATCGTACCTGGCGGTAACAAAATGTATCAACTTGGATGGTTTTCCACGGGCAGGGGCAAAGGGTCAAGAGGGCTGCTTAAAGCGGTACTTGACAGCATTGCATCGGGTGAGATTGATGCCGAGTTCGCTTTCGCCTTCTGCAGTCGTGAGTACGGCGAAACCGAACCGACCGACATTTTTCTCCATATGGTTGAGGACTACCATATTCCGCTGGTCACATTTTCCTATCAGGAATTTAAAGCAAAAACAGGTGGTTCGGGCGGTGTTCCTGATGAAATCTGGCCCTCATGGCGACTTGACTATGACCGCGAGGTAATGGCCAGGCTGCAGGATTACAAACCAGACCTGTGCGTGCTGGCAGGGTACATGCTTATCGTTGGGCCGGAGATGTGCCAGAAGTATGACATGATAAATCTCCACCCTGCTGCACCTGGTGGCCCGGCCGGGACCTGGCAGGAAGTCATCTGGAAATTGATTGAGACCGGGGCGGAATCAACCGGTGCCATGATGCACTTGGTCACGCCGGAACTGGACAAAGGCCCGGTGGTAACATACTGCACGTTCCCAATTCGTGGTGAACCGTTTGACCGGCATTGGACAGAGATAAAAGGAAAATCGGTGGCGCAGGTAAAACAGGAACAGGGTGAAGAGAACGCCCTTTTCCAGCTCATCCGACAACGAGGAGTGGTCAGAGAATTACCGCTGGTTATCACCACCGTCCAGGCATTCAGCCAGGGTCGGGTGCAGATAACGCCGGATAAAAGGGTCGTTGACGCCGGGGGGAGATTGATAAGAGTTTATGACCTCACCGCAGAAATCGATGAAAAGGTGAGTGGCTCTATCTGATTGCCCGGTCTGTTACCTGTAATATGCACTCCGAAACAAAACTCCCCTCCCTGATAAAAACCGAGAGGGGAATTTATTTTTTAAATCTGGTTGCTAATTACTTCTTCGCTTCTTTCGTACCGTCTTCTTTTGGTTTTTTCAGGACTTCGTCCACAATGCCGTATTCCACAGCCTGTTCGGCATTGAGGTAGAAATCACGGTCAGTATCATGAGCGATCTTTTCCAGTGTCTGCCCGGTATGCTTTACCAGGATACCCCTGATTATATCCTGAATGCGCATGATTTCCCGGGCGGCAATCTCGATGTCGGCGGCGTATCCCTGAGCGCCACCGAAAGCCTGATGCATATGAACGGTGGAGTTGGGTAAGGCATATCGCTTGCCCTTGGCGCCAGCGCAGAGCAGCACTGTACCCATGCTTGCCGCCAGTCCAAGACAGATGGTGGAAACATCCGGCTGGATGAGCTGTATGGTGTCGTAAATCGCCAGGCCGGCATTAATGACGCCGCCCGGGCAGTGAATGTAAAGGCTTATATCCTTGTCCGGGTCCTCCCTTGCCAGATAGAGCAACTGGGCAACAATGACGTTGGTCACCTGGTCATTGATAGGCATACCCAGCATGACGATGCGCTCTTTCAGCAAGAGTGAATAGATATCAAAGGCGCGCTCCCCTCTGGCACCACTCTCGATGACCATCGGTATGACATTCATTGGATTGATATTCATTTTTTAGCCACCTCCTTTTTAGGTTTCCCTTTTTTCTCCTTCTCGCTTTTGGCTATTTCCACCAGTCGCGCGACCGTTTTGCGTGCCAGTAAGATTTGCCGGATAGAATCACGGGAAGGCGGTGCATTGAATGCCTTCTGCAATTCTTCCTTGTTCTCAGCCGCATTTTGCAGCATCGTTTCAATCTCATTATCTATCTCTTTATCATTTACTTCAATCTTTTCTGTTTCTGCAAGCTTGCCCAGTACGAGAGATTGTGTTACTCTTCTGGTCGCCACCGGATGTAATTCCTCGTGCAGTTGCTCCTCTGTTTTATCAATGCTCTTCAAATATTCTTCCAGGTTCGCGCCCTGCCTTTCAAATTGCCGGGTTTGCTCATGCATTATACGATGTATTTCGGCATCCATCAGAATTGGCGGAAATTCAACCTGAGAGGAGGCGACCACCGCATCTATGACTTTGTCTTCAAAATCGACCTTGGTTTTCGCTTCCGCCCTTAGCTTCAGGTTTCGGGATACCTCTTCCTTCAGAGCAGCCATATTCTTGATTTCAGGCCCCAGTTGTGTGGCGAACTCGTCGTTAAGCTCGGGCAATATCTCCTGTTTTACCTCCAGCATTTTCACCGTGAAATGGGCCTCTTTTCCGGCGAATTCATTTTGGGCGTAATCTTCCGGAAGTTTGATATTGAAGTTCTTCTCATCTCCTTTATTCATCCCGATAAGCTCTTCGGCAAAGCCCGGGGCCGGAGAGCTGGAATCCTGCATAACGAGGTACTGTACTCCTTCCCGGTTGATAAATGGCGAACCATCCACCTGGCTCTCTAAATTGAATACAGCCAAATCACCAAACTTAATGGCGCGTTCCATCGATTCCCAGGTCGCATTCTGGTGGCGCAGCTGTTCGATCACTTCATTCACATTCGCAGCTGTTACTTTCACCGGGTCGGGCTTCATTTTGACACTCTGATAATCACCCAGCTGTACCACAGGTGCCATAGGTACCTTGGCCTTGAAAATGACCGGGTCGGTTTGCACCAGTTCAATCTCCGGACGGGCAATAGCTTCTATCTGCTGTTCTTTGATTGCTTTCTCATAGGCCTGCGGCAGCAAATGGTTCACCGCATCCTCGAGAACGTTATCTCTACCCAGATAGCGTTCCAGTATGGCACGCGGTGCTTTGCCTTTGCGAAAGCCCGGGATATTGGCCCGTTTGGCCAGGCGCTGATAGGACTCTGCCATTGACTCTTCAATTTCCTGCGGTTCCATCTCAATGGTTAGAAATACCTGACTGTTCTCCGTCTTTTCCTTGGTTACCTTCACGACTTCGCTACCTTTTCACTCAGCACTTTTTTATCCTGAAAATGTTTCAGAAGACCGGTAATATTCATGGCCACTATGCCGTCGGCCAGGTACTGATAGAGAGGTCCCGATTCTCTGGCCGGTTCCAGCTCGGAATAAAGCTGCGCCCTTATCCTTTTAAATGCCGCTTCAAAGCCTCCTTCGACAAAGGCCTGGGAAATGAGGGTATTCCAGGCTTTGAGTTTATCCATAGCTGTTTGTATGCTTTCTCTAACCTTGTCAGTGGCGCCAAAGTGACCGAAGTAAATCAGATTTGCGTTCAACTCCATCAATCTTTGCAGCGAACTTGTATATAGCTCGAGGTCAAAGGCAGGTGGCGGTGTGGCCGGCATCAGCACCTTACCTTCTGCCACCGAGATACCAATGGCATCACCGCTGAACAGGCCGTTGTTCCGACTCTCCAGAATACACAGTTGATGTGGGGCGTGTCCGGGCATATGGAGAACGCGCAGGCTTTGCCTTTCACCGAGCTTGAATACTTCGTCACCGGATACCGGCACGACCCTCTCCTCATCAATTGGTGCCATCGGCCCGGTCTTTTGCATCATCCTTTCTCCCATCGTAGAGGCGAAGCTTTTCACCAGTCTCTCCGGATTAGACAAGTGCCGGGCACCTTTATCATGGACTATAACCCGGGCCCGGGGCATATATTTTATCAGTTCACCAGCCCCACCGGCATGGTCCAGATGAATATGAGTTACGACAATGTAATCTATATCCTCAGGGTCAATCCCCGTCTTTTTTATGCCATTCAGGACTGTATTCACCGAGGTGGCCGGGCCGGTATCAATCAGCGCTTTCTTCTCTTCATTGATAAGGTAAACACTTCCCCACTTGGGGATGGAATAAAGCTCGTTGTCGATTAGAATTATGTTTTGGGCTACTTCTTTTATGTCAACCATCTATTCTTCTTCTTCGCGCAAAAGGATGTGCAGTTCAGCAAGCTGTTCCTCCGTGACCGGTGCCGGGGCATTGAAAGTCAGGTCAAGGGCGCCCTGGGTCTTGGGGAAAGCGATTACCTCGCGGATGGTCTCTTTGCCTGCCAGCAGCATCACGATGCGGTCAATGCCCAGCGCGATACCTCCGTGAGGCGGCGCACCATATTCAAATGCCTCAAGCATATGCCCGAAGCGCTCTTCAATATCATCGTCAGTGTAACCAAGCAGCTGGAATATTTTGCGCTGGAGTGTTGCCGTGTGAATTCTGAGGCTGCCGCCGCCGATCTCAAACCCGTTGCATATCATGTCGTAGTGTTTGCTGCGCACCTTTTCCGGCGCCGTATCCAGAAGCGACTCATCTTCATCCCACGGCCTGGTGAAAGGGTGGTGTTCCGATTCCCAGTAACCGGTTTCTTCGTTCTTTCTCAGCAGGGGGAAATTTTTAATGTAGGCAAAAGCGAGCGTGTTCGGGTCGGCCAGTTTCAGCCGTTGCCCTATTTCCTGTCGCATTGCACCGAGTGAGATATTTACCGTTTTGGCATCACCGGCAACAATCAGAAGCAGGTCGCCAGTGCTTGCCTCCATGCGCTCCGCCATTGCCTTTATCTGTTCCAAGGTAAGGAACTTGGCCGCTACCGAGTGGACCATGTCGGGGGTTAACTCATCCAGGCTGCCACCTTTTGACTCACCGAGTGCTATCGTTACCAGTCCGCCCGCTCCGCAACTGCGTGCCAGCTGGTTCAAATCATCGAGTTGTTTCCGGCTGTAGGCAGCACAACCCGGTGCCCGGATGCCCTTGACCTTGCCTCCACCGGCAACAGCCGAGGTGAAAATGTCAAAACTTGACTGCGCCGCGATGTCTGACAAGTCTTTCAATTCAAGGCCGAAGCGCAGGTCAGGTTTATCCGTTCCATATTGATTCATGACATCGTTATAGCTGAAGCGGGAAAAAGATTCCATAACCTTCGTATCCGGCTTGATGGTCTTTACCAGAGCAATGAAGAGTCGCTCCAGCAAGCTTAAAATGTCCTCGTCTTCAACGAAGCTCATTTCCAGATCGAGCTGGGTGAATTCAGGCTGGCGGTCGGCTCGCGTGTCCTCATCACGAAAACAGCGGGCAATCTGGTAGTATTTCTCCATCCCGGCGACCATCAGCAATTGCTTGAGTTGCTGTGGAGACTGGGGCAGCGCGTAGAATTTACCGGCATGGACACGACTTGGTACCAGATAGTCGCGGGCGCCTTCGGGGGTGCTCTTGATGAGAATCGGCGTCTCAATCTCAATAAAACCATCCGCATCGAAGAAATCGCGAATGAATTTCACCACCTGGTGACGTAGTATCATGTTCTCCCGCATTACTGCTCGTCGCAGGTCGAGGTAGCGATATTTCAAGCGCAGGTTTTCTTCCACTTCTACATCTTCATTGATGTAAAAAGGTGGTGTTTTCGACGGATTTAAAATTTTTGCGTCATGCGCGATTACCTCAACCTCACCGGTGGATAATTTGAGATTCTCTGTTCCCGGCGGACGTTTGGCCACTTCGCCACTCGCCCACACCACGAATTCGCTGCGCATCTGGCTGGCCACTTTATGGCACGACTTTGACACCTCGGGATTGAAAGCAACCTGAACGATGCCCTCTCTATCGCGGAGGTCGATAAAGATGAGACCGCCATGGTCCCGGCGTCGGTCCACCCAGCCGGCCAGGGTTACCGTCTGACCAACGTTTTCTTTTCTCAGTTCACCGCAATTGTGACTTTTAAGCAAGACCAGCCCCCTGAACCCCTGCTCTCCTGTTTAAACGATGGATTTGACCGCTTCTACGACCGTATCTTCTTGGGGTAGCACCATTCTCTCCAACGCACGGTTAACCGGTATGATAGTATCGGGTGTAGCTACCCGCTGTATGGGTGCGTCAAGATGGTCAAATGCTCGTTCCTGAACGAGAGCTGCGATTTCCGCGCCAACACCGCACGTTTTCATCGCCTCGTGGGCAATAATTAGTTTTCCTGTTTTCTTCACCGAATTAATTATGGTATCGATATCCAGCGGACGAAGCGTTCGCGGGTCAACGACTTCCGCTTCAATCCCCTCATCTGACAGCGTCTGGGCAGCGTTCAGCGTCTTGGGCAGCAACGTTCCCCAGGCCACAATGGTAACATCTTTTCCCTCTCTCTTGACCTCCGATTTCCCCAGCGGAATCACATATTCCTCTTCCGGCACCGGTCCACTCACACCGTAGAGAACACCTGGCTCCAGGAATATAATCGGGTTGGGGTCTCTGATGGCTGCCTTCAATAACCCTTTGACATCGTAGGGTGTGGACGGCATGACCACTTTCAAACCTGGTACGTGGACAAACCAGGCTTCAAAGCTCTGTGAGTGCTGACCTCCCAGGCCAATGCCTCCCTCGGCGGCTGCTCTGATGACCATTGACACCTCGGGATGCCCCCCGGAGAGATAGCGCATTTTGGCAGTCTGGTTGACGATTTCGTCCATGCAGATGGTCATCCAGTCGACTCGCATTATCTCGGCTATCGGCCGCATTCCCGCCATGGCGGCTCCCAGCGCATAGCCAACTATTGCCGTTTCGGAAATGGGCGTGTCAATCACGCGCTCGCCACCGAACGCGTCATATACGCCTTTTGTGGCGCTAAAAGCGCCGCCCAATACTCCCACATCCTCTCCGATAAGAATTACTCTATCGTCTCGTGCCATCTCCTCTTTGATGGCCTCGGCCAGCGCTTCACGATAACTTATCTGTCGCTGTGGCATTTATTTCTCTCCTTCCTGAGCATAAACCCACGTGAAAGCCGTTTCCGGTTCGGGTTCGGGGCTGTTCAGGGCAAAATCAGCAGCGTCCTCAAACAGCTTCTGGCACTCCGCATCTATCTGGTCGGCTGCTTTATCGTCCAGGTAACCGAGTTCGGCAAGTTTCCGGCGGAATATCTTGATAGGGTCCTTGCTGGCTGACCAGTCCTCAACTTCGCCCTCGGGGCGATAAATATTACCATTGGGCAGTGTATCCATGCGCATACTGTGACCGCGCAAACGGTAGGATACGGCTTCAATCAGACTGGGGCCGTCTCCTTGCCTGGCCCGGTCCACCGCGCTTTTCACCGCTTCATATACAGCGATTACATCGGTCCCGTCAACCCGGTATCCAGGCATACCATAGGCGGTAGCGCGGGCGGAAATGTCGATATTGCCACAGGCTTTGCCTTGTGGCATGGACAGGCCATACTGGTTATTGGTGCAGACGAACACCGTCGGCACCTTCCATACTGCCGCCAGATTTAGTCCTTCGTGAAAAGTCCCCCGGTTGGCCGCGCCGTCGCCGAAAAAGCTGAGGCATATCTGTCCCGTTTGACGCATTTTAATGGCCAGTCCCACGCCGCCGGCGATATTGATGCCGGCTCCAACAATGCCATTGGTGCCGAGTATCTGCCGACTGAAATCTGACATGTGCATTGAGCCGCCTTTACCCCCGGTGCAACCGGTTGCCTTGCCGAGCACTTCAGCCAGTATAATGTTTATGTCTGCGCCTTTGGCCAGTAAATGTCCATGGGCGCGATGGGTGGAGATGATGTAATCCCTTTCCTCTAAGGCAGTGCATGACCCTACGGCTACTGCTTCCTCGCCGATGGAAACATGGCCGGTCCCGGGGACAAGACCCTGCTTGGAAAACTCTGTGATGCCTTCTTCAAATGTTCGGATGGTGAGCATTCGGCGGTACATATCTAAAAGGTTTTCTTTTGTTAGTGGCATATGTTCTCCTCCTACCTGAGAATTGAATCCGGTTCTTGCTGGTGATTATTTAAAGAGTGTACCTGATGATTTCTTTTGAAAGATACCATAATTTACCTTACTCGTCAAAATCGTATTGCTTATTTGAAACAGTCCGCAATCTTCCATTAAGATATGATGATATATACTGGTCAGCAAGTGCAATTTACGAGGAAGATATATCTAACCTGAAGGCTTAGTTAATTGATACATAACAGCAGATTCAGCACCACTTTACGTAAATGGGGCGGAGGAATCGCCTTGCTCCTCGCCTATACCCACCTCAGCCATGATTTGTGTGCCGGTTTGCTGACGGCATTGCTGCCGTTAATCAAAGAGGGGCTGGGGCTGACATATCTGCAATCTGGCATACTGCTTTCCGCCTATACCATCACCTCCGGTCTTTCTCAGGTTCCCGGCGGCTGGCTCGGTGACCGGATAAGGAGAAGTATCGTGATTGCGGTGGGATTGGGTGGGATTGGTCTCTCTACCCTTGCCGTCGGCTTAAGTCCGTCTTACTATCCGATGATAGCCATTCTCATAGTTATGGGCATTTTTGCCGGCGGTTATCATCCTTCGGCAGTGTCTATGCTCTCCGGTTACTATGAGGTAACCAAACGAGGCAAGGTTATTGCGCTTCATATGGTGGGCGGCAGCATCGGTTTTTCCATCGGTCCCCTTCTGGGTGGGCTGATTGCAGATTATATGGGGTGGCGCTGGGCATTTATCTTACTGGGCATTCCCGCTATATCCGCCGTCCCTATAATAATAAAGAAACTTGCCCGCGCCGAAAAAGCTGCCGGCATTACGCCTCAGCAGCAAGCGAAGGAAGAACAAACCCGCACAAATAGCAGCAGAATTGGCATAATTCAGATACTAAGACCAATTGCAATGCTCTTTTTCTTAAGCGTGGCTATGCATCTTGTTGCCGGTGCTGCGATGTCTTTTGTCCCGCTTTACATGGTGGGTAAGCACGGTGTTGCCCCGGCCTATGCAGCCATACTGGTAGGTATCTTGCGTCTTGGCGGCATATCCGGCAGTCTGTTTGGCGGCTGGCTATCCGACCGCTGGGGGAGGAAGCAGGCCACCATCCTTTCACTGGTAGCCACCGGCCCTGTCCTGTATATATTAACGATGTTGCCATTTAATGCCGGGTTTATCGTCATCCTGATTGTTTTCGGTATGTGCCGGTACATGACTCAGGCAACGATGCAGCCATACCTTATGGATAACATCCCGGCTTATCTCAGGGCAACTGCATTCGGCATTTATTTTGGCATGTCACTGGAAGGCCAGAGCCTTGTACAGCCCCTGGTGGGACATTTTATGGATATTTATGGCATCGCCAGCGTATTTACGGTTATCGCCATAGCCAGCATAGCGCTGTCGCTGGTGGCGTTGCTTTTGGCCAAGAGAGTCTGAGAATCCTCACTGGTGAGTTTTCTTCACATAGACTTTGATTTCTCCGCCCTCTTCCTTTATCCCTAAAAATTCATGGCCTGTGGTCTGGCACCAGGCCGGCATGTCCTGTTTTATGCCTTTGTCGTCGGAGAGAACTTCCAGGACTTCTCCCGTTTCCAACTCCTTGAACTTTTCTGCTGTTTTGACGATGGGCATCGGGCAGTAAAGGCCTAAACAATCGAGTGTTTTATCCGCCTTCATCGCTTCTTCCTTACCTAGATGAAAAGGGTCACCTTTGATTGGCGTGCTTCATTCAGGAAAAAGGCGGCACCGGCTAGGCTGTCGATTTGTTCACGGAAAGCATCTTCGTCAGGGATGCCCATAATACCACAGGTGGTGCTGCACGGGACCATCTTCACCCCCATCTCCTGGGCCATAGTTATCATCTCGTCAATAGATGGGTAATTAACGTCTTTCATCAGCTTCTTCATCATCCAGGTGCCCAGGCCAAACATATTGAAACGGGAAAGCTTCAGTCGCTTGCTGCCGCCACGGTTCATGAAGTTCAACATCTTCTTCATCAGGCCCTTGCTTCTGATTTTACCCTCGTTTTTCTTGATGATATTGAGACCCCAGTACGTGAAGAACATGCTTACTTCCATCCCCATGCTGGCGGCTGTGGTTGCCAGGGTGAATCCAGCCAGAGCATGGTCCAGGTCACCGTTGAACATAACTATGGTCAACTTCTCCTTTTCGTCGGCCATTTATTACTCCTACTTTCAGGCATTCCCGCTTTTGATTTCAGCTCCACAGTAAGGACATTTTGTCTTCTCACGGGGAACCGGTTTCCGGCATCTGGGGCAGTAGAATACGGTGACACCACATGCCTGACAGTATGCGCCGTCCGGGGCCATCATCTCTTCGTCACAGTACGGACAGAAAAGCCGTTTCTTTTCCTCTTGCTCTGCCATTACTTCTTCCCCCCTTTTGCCTGTTTTTTCCGGTAATTGTCTATCGCTTTACTCA
>JAHJTL010000045.1 GCA_018829775.1 Chloroflexota bacterium
AGCTGTCTGTCTCCCACCCCAGGTTTTACCCGTTCTTTGTCGCTTTGCCAAAGCTAGGGATATTGCATTTTGTCGCAACATCGGGTTTCGCTCGAGATAGTCGCGGCTTGCCTTAGGCTCAACCTTTCTATTCTTCTTCGTAGTGTTGAAGATTAGAACCACCTTTTGCGACAAACGTAACCGGCCCAGGTTTGGGTAAAGCGACAAAATTCCTGGGGGATAGATTGCTTCAGGGAGCGACATTTTTGGAAGCAGGCTGCCCGGCTAGGTTTTCAGAGTAGGGCACTTACCTTTGAACACTAAACAAAGAGATGGAAAGTGTAATACCCTGACCGAAAAGATTCATTGTTGGAGCATTGACAGTCAAGACGGATGGTTATAGCATTAGATGAGACGTGGGCTAGGCTCAAATTTAAGTCCGGAGAGGTGGGCTATGGAGCCATTCAAGGACATAGAAAAAGTGAAAAGGATGTTCGCTCAAGGTCAGCCTGCTCTTGTGGACGCGCAGACTGGATATAAGTACACAATGGTTGCTCGTTGCCCGAAAGATGGTAACTTCGCCTCCGTGGCCAGAATAGAGAGAGCAGGGCAATCCTTGAGCAGAGTCACATTTCAATGTACTTCATGCTTCACTGAGTTTGAGGTGGGTCAAGACGACATATATGTCCGCTAGTCATTACTCGTAATCGAGCACCAAAATGATGATTGACGCTGGCGTGCTTGGCTGGCATGCAGTCTGGCTAATTGTGCATCGCAGCGCAAATAGAAAGAACAGGTTGGGGGGTTATCGTAGCTGCATGCAAAAAGAGTCATCTCCCTATTTTGGAGCGATTGACAACCACACAGACTAGGACTATACTCAAGCCGAAGACATGAAGTAAGCACAGAAGCAATATAAATCAGGTTGGAGGAGTCGGGGGGAATGGGAAAAGGCACCAGGGTTGCTATCTCTAGCGTTGCTGGTGCCTTTTTAGTTTGAAACAAGGGAGGGTCGCACGAATATAGGACACGAACATAGGAGGTGAATAATAACAGTGCTAGATAGGATTAAGTCATTCTTTCGACGAGCGAAGCCAGTAGCGAAGACTGCTGAGGAAAAGGCGCCGGAAGTTGCTGAGGAAAAGCCAGCCGAGCCAGTCGAGGGAAAGCCACGGGAGATGACTAGGGAGAAGCCTGCTAAAACCACCGAACCCTCGAAAAAGGCACCCAAAGCCGCTAGGAAGAAGACTCCAAGAGAAAGAAAACAGAAAAGGACCGGTTAGAGCTGTCAACACTTATGACAGTAAAAACGAGGTCGAGTATTTCGGTGGTAGCTGGTAGAAAGCCTGTTTGCATCTTCAAAGTGGGAAAAGGCGGAACCGAGTATTATGTTGGCGCAGAACGCGAAAAGGTAAGTTCTCGAAGTAGGCGCTGGTAGCACTTAATGACGGTCAGGGCTTTTGTGCTGATACAAACAGAGGTAGAGATAGCTAGGACCGCGGAGGTCGTAGCGGAACTCAAGCAGCTAGGTCGTGAAGTTAAGATGGCTGACTCCGTGACTGGTCCTTATGATGTCATTGCTGAAGTAGAAGGTGAGACGCCGCAAGAGGTTGGTGCTCTGGTAGAGGATAAAATTCACTCCGTTCCCGGCGTTTACAGAACAGTGACCTGCCTCGTGATTTAGTTTACCAGCGTCGGTCACTTTTTGACGGATTGTTCAGCGGTTAATTTGTGGCTGGCGTAGCGACCTACTCCTGTCTGGTAAACACTGACAAGTCAGAGAAATGAGTCGGTTCCAGTTTCTCAAATCCTTTCTGTGTTTTTCCAACTTTGCCTGAAGACCTTCAATGCATAGAACAATAGTGTTCATGTCTTACCTCCCGATTGTCCCACCTTTATAAAAACCTATATTAACTTGGCCGTCTTATCCGCCTGTAATGAGCGTAAACCCAGCCTTTGTCTCAATGCCTCAATAATACGCTGTTTTAGCTTCCGATCCTGCGTCCGGGACGAGGCAAGCTCCTCGACGTGTTTGGCCAGGTCTGGCAAATAGCCTCTGTAGCTGGTTACTGCATCATGCAGAAGGCCTGATTCAATTGGAATGGCTATTGAGTCTGATGCTCCGGCCTGGACGGCGAACTGGATAAACTCAGCCTCATCCGGATTGTCGAAGTCCATTAACTTGCCTCCAATCCTGAGCCGGTTAAATGTCACCCTCTCAAAATCCTCAGTTCCTTCTGAAAGCTGCATGAGCTTTGTCTTCGTTCCCGCAGGCAGAAAGTCATCGGGGAATTTCCTGGTTAACTCGGGACTTAGCTCTTTGAACAGTTCCTCAGCTATTGCTTCCGCGTTAGGGCGAGGTCTCTTCTCCCCAGGATGCTGGGTAGACCTGGCACGTTCAAAACGGGATTCCACGCGTTTGCAGACAGCATCGTAAAGCTCGGATAAAACCTTGCTTCGTTCCTCTGGTTCGTCAAAGCCAATTGCTTCCAGGACAGCATTATCCAAAGCCTGACGGTCGGGCTGGTTGACCTCCTCCAGCACGGGCAAAATCGGTCTATCAGCTATTTTGCGAACAGCATCAACTATCTTGGTGGCTATCTCTTCGGTAATGGCCTCTGGATTTAAGAACGGAAGCTGAGCCACTTCATATACATCAGTAGCTATAGAATCTATTCCCCTTCCCGCAAATTGTTTACCCCATAACTCAGCACAGATAAAAGTAAACATGCTATTGAGGATACCCCACATCAGTTCAATGTTATCTTCTTTTAGTGGTTCTATGTTGTGAAACCTATGGTCAGAAAGGAACCCTCCGGGATTGTACGATACAGCATGAGTATCAGTGATGAGCACAAACCACAAGAAAGCACCTTTATTATGCTCATCAATAGCGTACCAGGGATTTCGGCTGGCACATGTTTTTTTCTTAGCTGGTACTCCGGCTCGTGGCCCGATACCGAAGGTTTGTGTCTCTCCAGCCCGGAGATATTTCAGTACGTGCTTGCCTACCAACGCTTTCTTCTCATCAGAAACGATAAGTACCCGAAACTTGGTAATAGATTCATCTACTACTAGAGACTTGATATCACGCGTTGACTTCACCAGAGGCTTCAGATATTCGGCTTCAATGACGTATCGACCACCGTCTCCAGACTCGACCAACCTTAGTTGTTTCTTTTTCGTAGGAGAGATGCCATATTGTCTGAGCTCTGTCTCAGATACATTGTCAGTAATGTCGGTAACAAAGAAAAAATCATTAGCTCCAGTTTTTATTGCAAATCTGACACGAGTAAAATCTTTCAGTTGTACGAATCTGTCCTTGCCCCGCTCCAATATGTGAAATAAGATATCCGGTGCCCGGAGGTATTTGCCCCATTTTGAACCGGTGAATTTCCCGTCTTCGCCTAGGCCTTCATTCCACAGGTCAGCCTGTTTGACCGGAAAGATACGCCAGAGGTCATCTTCCTGCAAGGAATCAGCACCCTCAATGCGACTGACCAGGTTTTCGAAAGCAGTCGTGCGATCTTCTTCACCACCGTACTTCGGCAGGAATTCAGATAGGGGCGCTTTCATCTGGACAAATTTCACCGTGTTATTTGAACGTTCGGCTTTATTGTTGCATCTTTGAAGAATGGTTATAGAAGTATTGACATCAACTGCGGGAAACCAGTGTTCGACTTGCGGTTCCAGAATAGCAACGACCTTGAAGTGTTTAAGGAAGAACTCCTGCAGGTATTTCCCGTAGTCGACATCCACCCAGGAGCTATGGGTTAGTAGCCCCAGATAACCGCCCTCTTTGACAAACGCGGCTCCATGCAAAAAGAAAAGGGCATGGATGCTGGAGCGCTTTGATACCTCCAGTTTCCAGTCTGTCTTTATGGCGCCATGTGCCCTCTCTTTGAGGCCCGGGAAAAGGTCTTCCATCTCCTCCTGACGGGTGTAAGGAGGATTGCCGACAACAGCATCAAAAAGGGGCACGGATGTTTGAACTTTTTCCGTGGATACGCTGGCCACTTTGTACGACCGCTTGTAAAATTCATACTGGCTTCGCCGGGGAAATACCTTGAAGAAATCATCATGAATGATTTTGGGATAGTTCTCGGTGGATGCCAGATCACGCGCCGCCAGATTAATCACCGACATATGGGCTGGATATCGGGCAATATCTATGCCCCACAACTGCTCCAGGAGTTCTTCGTGGTTCTTCCCAGGGGCTATATTTTTCAGTCGGCTGTGGGCTCTCACCAGAAAAGTGCCGGCACCGCAGCCAGGGTCAAGAACAACACTATCTCCGCTCCGGATACAAAAAGTATTAATGAGGTCAACGACGTAAGAAGGCGTGAAATACTGCCCCAGTTTGTGCCTTTCATCAGGCGCGATTAGTCGCTCGAAAATACGACCGATTACTTCGTAACCAAAGCGTGTAAAGTCGTACCGCTCTACATCCTCCACCATTTCCCGCCATAACTCTACCGCCTCGTCAGCCACATAGGGCACCGTATCCACCAATTCCTCAGTGAATACGGTTTCGTAGTCTATCTGCATCGCCTTAGCAAAGATTTCGCCGAACCGCGTCCGCAAATGCTCACCCGTTTTGATAGTGGTGGGTACGCTCAGTGCCGGTAGACCCTGGTAAACCTTACGCATGGCTTCGTAGAAGACGATCTTATTTACCAACATAGAACAGGCCAGTCGGGCGGTTCGGGAAAGACTCTCAGGAAGGGCTTGCTGGCTATCATCCCAAGTCCATCCCTGGTCCCGCACTGCCCATTCTCTTAAGCCCTTCGCGAACATTCGGTCGGACTTGTAGCGCTTCTGAAGTTCTGCGGCCACCAAGCCTACCAGGAGTGGTTCCATATAGCTCTGTATGGTTTGTATAAATCCTTCATCCAATGGCTGGGGTGGAGCAAGGACGACACCATTTACAATGCGGGCGAAGGCTTGTAAAAAGTCTTCTACCCATTGTTTAAGCGACGCCTCCACATCTGGGAGATCAAGTGCCTCAGAAGAGCGAATAGCGGTTATAGAGGGATATTGAATTAAGGAGCGTTCGTAAGGTGCTCGGCCAGGGATATGAGTCTTCCAGAGAACTGCGCTGTTCACGTTCCAGGTAACAAAGTATTCCGCACCTACCGAATCGGCTGAATTGTAGGTCTTAGTAACTACCGGCAAGTACCTGGGTGAACGCCCATCACTTTTATCAGGAAGTTTTAATTCAAATATACACACAGGTTTGCCTTGCTTATCAAACAGGGTCAGGTCATTGAACCGGCGCGTCTTACCGTCGACCAGAACCTCAAATTCCTGATCGACTTTACTGAAGGGCAAATCGGGGTACTTCTTCAGCAGTTCGCTTGTCCACTGAAGAACCCTTCCCTGCCACTGTCTCTCATTTATTGCTGCCATTTTTCAGCTCCCAACTTGGCTAGTCTTTCAGACCACCCGCGAGTTCATATCGCCAACCAAGTTCATCACGCACAGACCGAATCTTATAACCGCGCCGCCTTAACTCCGTAATAATGCGTTGCACTGTGGGAAGTGAGACATCCAGTTCCGAAGCCAGTTGATTCGCATTCAGTCGCTTCTTACTGATCAACTCAATTGCCTCTTTGAATCGCTGCTCAATTTGTTGTGTACGCTCATACGGCATACAGTCTTTTAACCTCTCGCGCCTATTTGCCTAAGTATATGCCCGTGTAATGATGGTTGTCAATCGGATGTTGATGGAGATAACTGATTGCACTAATATAGCGGAATGTGCAGTGAGGAAACCAAGGATAGGGCCACAAGGATTTGGCGCAAAGCCTGAGAGAATGTTATAATTATCCCATTCCATCAAGGCTCAAGTGACCAGCAATTTTTTCGGAAGGGCGATATGAGTACACGTCCAGCGATCAGTAAGATTATTTACAGCCGGGGCATGATTTCTGATCCTTCGAACCTGCAAGGTCTCAAGACCACAATCCTACAGGGACCGAACCTGACACGCGAGATTGTGGACTCAGTGTTTGATAATGATCTACTCAGCTCAGGAGGCACGTACGGGATCCCCGACGCCGGCGACCCCGTACAAGTTGATTTTCTCGAGATAGACCATGAGCTGGGGACGACAAAGATCACTCTTTACAATCGCGCGATTATGCTATTTCAGACCAATGAAGAAATATACAAGCGTATCCACCGCTTATGTTGCATTATCGAGAATTGGGCAGAGTACTCCAATACTAGGGGGGAGCGTAAGGCAGTAGCTAATAAAGGCCACCAAGAAGCCAGCCCAGTGCCAATGCAGGATTCTGTGTATCAGCTTCGGGTTGCGTTGTTAGAGACCAACCCTCTCATTTGGCGGCGGTTTGTGGTACCCTCCAGTGTGACATTGCACCGTCTGCACCTCATCCTTCAAAGAGTCATGGGCTGGACGAATTCACATCTCTATAGCTTTAAAATTGGAGCAGATGAATATGCGATGCCTGACCCCGACAATGAACTTTACGAGCTGCCATTCAAGAACTCAAAGCGGGTAAAACTCAGCCAGCTACTGAAGAAAAAGGGGCAAACTTTTCAATACGTGTATGACTTTGGCGATAACTGGACACACCAGCTCGTAGTCGAAAATATTTTTCCGCGAGATTCGTTCACGCCATACCTATCTTGCTTGGGGGGAGAGCGCGCATGCCCGCCAGAGGATTGCGGTGGCGTGCATGGGTATGCGGAGTTGCTAAAAACTATTAGCGACCCGAGGAATGAGGATTATGCGGAAACCATGACGTGGCTAGGGGGCCACTTCGATGCCGAGGCATTTGATATTGAGACGGTAAACAACAGGCTGGATTCCATGTATGTAAGATAGCCCGACTCTCGGCTGTAGCCTTGGCATTTTGCTTCACTCCCAACAATAGTCCAGAATGTGTGCTATTCTTCTTTCTTTTTATCACCCTCTTTGTTCTGCTGGTGGACTCGCTGTGTAGAGCGACCCAGGGGGGATTCGAGCTCATATCTTCAAGACTTGGAAACGGGCCTTTTCCCTGTCATCGTTTCGGTTCCCTTTAGAAGCGGACATAAACTCCTACCCTCGATTTGGCCTGAAGTCGCTGAGCGACATAAGACCGAAAGCTTGCGCCAGCTGGCTAAAGAATACGGTGTCTCTCACGAAGCAGTAAGGCGGGCATTGAATTATATATCCGGTTAGAAGCGGTACTACCACAAGAGTATCGCCAGAAAGGAAAGGTCGTTAGAACCGGGGATAACTGCCCCCGGTTCTTTTATCTCACCAGCGGGCTATCTTGTTGGGCTGGATGATCCGTCATCAGTTCTTGTTTAATCGCCTCCCCAATTCCGCGGAGGACCTCAAAAAGTTTCAACAATTCTGTGATATCTAGTGAGGCACTCCAGCTTCCAATCATATCCTGGTGGATATTAATATAACCATTTAAAAGGATATTAGATGGGGGTGGCGGAATAGGTGGTAGCTCAGGGGCATCTGCCAGGTGTATTAAGCCCAGGTAAAGCTCGGAGACAAATAGACCCCGGGGTTTGATTTGATATAGCTTTTCGTCAGGTATAGGGAACTGGCTAGGGCTACGACGGTGCAAGATTGCAAGCAGATAGATAAGATCAGCAAAATTTGGAGTTAAAGGCTGGGGACCTATCTTGACAGTCTCCCATGCGGATTGAAAAGTACGAGTTCTTGCCTCGGTGTATATTTTCCTGTAAATGTCGCGGCACATTATCATATACCGGCCACCTTCTTTTTTTCGAATAGAGAATTTCTCCTGTGCTGCTTTAGAGAGTAACTTTTGGAATAAAGGGTGCTCTTCAACAGGGCAAAACAGCTCCAAGGTACCAAAGGGGGAAACAATATAATTGATTTCAAGGTCAGCGGGTATCTCGCTAGAGGGACGCAAGTCTTCCTTGGAAACCCAGAACTTGCCGGTGTTATAGCCTATTTTTGATACCACTTTAAAGATGTCTTGCCTGAAGCGAATAATATGATGTCCATGCCCGCCAAAATCATCAATGCGAACTGTTTCGGGAGCCGGAAGGAAAAGCTGAGATTTTAGCTCCTTTGCTACGATTGGTAAGTCTTCGCCAGGAGCCTCTTGCCCTTTGCCAGAGCGAGTAGGTTGCAGTTCTTTCCACCGCTTTTGAAGGTTGGCCGGCAATTCCCCGGCTTGCGCCTCGCTCAGGTGTGGAAATTCATCGACCACACTTTTAACTGTGTTCCAACTGTAGGACGGCGGTGTTTCTGCGGCTTCGTGCAGAGGCCGTTCCTGTCTGATTCTGTCTATTGGAGTTTCCAATAGGTAGCGTAACTCCCAAATTTTGATTTTGTCAGGCCAAGGCACCTTTGTTCGCATCAAACCTACACCCGTGAGAAGAGTGAGAGAAGTTGAGAAAAAAGTTGGAGACTATCATGGAAGAAGTTCATACAATAATTATAGTGGATGATACAAGCTGATGCAATGAAAAGGGAGAGGAGGCTAGCGTGCAAGTACCACAAGCTAGCGGTTATCCAGAGGGAGTTGAAATCAAGATTCTTCGTATAAAAGCCGGGCTACGCCAATATGAAGTAGCCGCAAGTGTTGGCATACTTCCGAACAGGCTATCTGAAATCGAAGCAGGAAGGCGGCGACCGACTCCTGAACTTCTTGAGCGTATTTTCCGGGTCCTAAAGGCGAACGCAATGGGGCGGTCAGGTAGTCAAAGGAAGGACCGATTGGCGTGAGAACAGAGGCTCTACGGAATGAAAAGTCGGTCAGGAAACCGTTACCCGATACACCGGAGGCGGAAAGTGCCTAAGTCAATTGCCAAAACACCAATCAAGGTAACGGTTGACATTCGGCCTGGACCAGCTTCACCGGCAAAACAAGCCCAATGGCGACGGGTGTGGCGGAAGCTAGTCACGGAAGCTAAGCAAGAGGCGGGCCATGAGAACGGCTAGCGGAACAGACACCCTAAGCGCGGCCCTAGCGCTTGCCTCAGACGGCAACAAGGTATTCCCGCTTGACGGCAAAAATTCTATTCAGGGGTACTCGCGGGCTAAAAGACGCCAGTATGACGCAACAAGGCGTACGCGAGCTATGGGCACGGCACCCTGGAGCCAATATTTAGGCTTAGTTACGGACGGGCTGCTAGTTCTGGACTTTGACGCGGGACATGGCGGGCTAAACAGCAAGAGGATAACGGCCAATGATAGTTCAGTGCCCTAATTGCGGGCATTCCGTAGTGGTGAATGGTCTAGGACGGAAACGGTTGAACATTCCACTCAAAAATGTTCTAGAGTCCCTACAGGTACACCATAGCGTTGCGGCGGCGGCCCAGGAGCTTAGGTGCAGCGAGGGATACATTTTTGCTACCCTAAAAGCCAATGGGCTGAAGTTAAAGGATGTAATACAGGGGGAGCCATGAAAGCAGCGCTATATCTTCGCGTCAGCACAACCGAGCAGAATGTTGATAACCAGCTACCGGCACTTGAAGCCTATGCCGAAAGCCGGGGCTGGCAGATAGTTGAAACCTACCGCGAGAATGAGAGCGCATGGCGAGCCGGACATCAAAGGGAACTGGCCCGGCTGCTGGCCGATATCCGGGGCGGCAAACGTAAGTATGACGTGCTGCTAATATGGGCACTCGACAGATTAAGCCGCCAGGGTATAGGGCCGCTACTTCAACTGATTAACTCTTTTGAGGTTTACGGCTGCCATGTCGTAAGCGTAAATGAGAGCTGGACACACCCGGATGCCGGGCCTATGCGTGAAATGTTCATTGCCATGTCAGCCTGGGCAGCCAAGTTTGAGAGCGACAGGCGGTCAGAACGAACTAAGGCGGGGCTGGCCAGGGCAATAGCTAATGGTAAGAAGCTAGGGCGGCCAGCCGGTAAAAAGGACAAGGGCAAGCGGAAGCGCACCGGGTACTTACTGAGGTATGCAAATAAACGGTAGTTAAAAAAGGGCGAACGTTTTTATGTTTTTGACAGGCAATAAACAAGCTACCAAACAAAGGAACCTTTTTATGAGGAAGTTCTATCCAGTGCTTCTTGACCTTCCCATACCACACAAGGGTGCGGATGCCCACAAGCGCGAGGTAAGCCGGTGAGCGCAGAACACGACGACCACAACCGAAGCCCAGGGAGTAAGACGGCGGCGGCAACAAATCAGACGCCCGAACGCCTCTGCCTCTCAATCCCTGAAGTCGCGGTGCAACTGGGCATCAGCCGCTCTAACTGCTATGAGTTATGCCGCGCGGGCATTATACCGGTGATACGGCTGGGACAGAAACGGCTGGTCGTACCTCGCGCGGCGTTAGAAAAGTGGCTTGAGGCGCAGACCAAGGGGGGAATGAACTGCCACGACTAGCTTCGCGGAACTGTCAGCGGGAAGCATACAAACCATGGAGCAAGTGAATATTGTCGAATCCCGGCCGGAGCATTGACATTATATACATCAGCAGTATATATTACAGGTATGATAAGGATTCATAAATGCCTCAGATGCGGTCACGAATGGCCTAGCCGACTTGATAGGCTACCCAACACTTGCCCCAACCCTAAATGTCGTAGTCCGTACTGGGATAAACTCAAAACCAAAATGAGTGGACCAAGAAAGGAGCAATCGAAATGAGAGGTTCAATCTTCAAACAGAAAAACCAAGCGCCGGGTAGCTGGACCGTGGTCATTCCGCTCGGGAGAGACCCCGAAACAGGAAAGCGAAAGCAGAGGTGGACTACCGTCAAGGGCTCGAAGCATGATGCTGAAAAGGTGCTACGCGAACTGCTAACTTCCAATGACCAAGGGACGCTTACCAAACCAAGCAAGGTTACTGTAACGGCATATCTTGACCGCTGGCTCTCAGAATACGCAAAGCCTAACCTTTCCCCGCGTAGCTTTGAACGCTACCGTGACCTTGTGCGCCAGCATTTTACCTCCAGTTTCGGGAAAGTTGCTCTAACTCAACTGAAGCCTGAGCACCTACAAAAGCACTACACGAGCTGCCTTGAAGCTGGACTAAACCCGATGACGGTCCGTTATCATCATGCAGTCATTCACAAGGCGTTAGATACGGCTCTCAAGTGGGGACTCGTAAGTCGGAATGTTGCAGACGCAGTGGAACCGCCGCCCAAGCACCGACACGAAATGGAAACATGGGATGATTGGGAGATTGTGCGGTTCCTGAAAGCCACTGAAGATTCGCCGTACTTCGCGCTATTCCACACCGTCCTGTACACTGGGTTGAGACGGTCCGAAGCCCTCGGGCTGCAATGGCAGGATATCGATTTCGTCTTCTGCCAGCTATCTGTCAGACGTGGGTTGCATCACCTGAAAGATGGTAGTTACGTATTCACTGAGCCTAAAAGCGAAAAGAGTCGCCGTACCATCGCCTTATCGCCGGTCGCTCTCCTGGTATTCCGCGACCATCGGCAAAGGCAGGAACAGGACGGTTTGCTCGCCGGGAAGCCGCTCCAGGAGACGAATCTTGTGTTCTCTCAGCCAGACGGAAAGCCGCTTCGACCTAACACAATAACTCGGGCCTGGCAGAGCGCAGCGAAGAAAGCCAGCGTTAAGCCCATCCGTTTCCATGACGCCCGGCACTCTCACGCTTCCATGCTGCTGAAAGGTGGTGTACACCCGAAGGTGGTTCAGGAAAGACTAGGTCACAGTAGTATTGAGATGACGCTAGACATATACTCTCACGTTGTACCCGGCATCCAAGAAGCCGCGGCCAGACGGTTTGATGACCTGATAAACCACCAGGTAGTTAATGAGACTTCAGAACAAAAGCGTTAGTAAACGGTTAGTAGAAATAAAAAACGGGCCTTTTGACAGGCCCGTTTTAGCTGCAATATTGAGGTTTAGAAAGAGAATGGTAGCGCATACCGGATTCGAACCGGTGATCTCCTCCTTGAGAGGGAGGTGTCCTAAACCCCTAGACGAATGCGCCACGAGTCAGATAGCCACAGAAAGTTCACAAAAGTTCACAAATTGGCTACTCGAAAAGTTTATCACATCACGTCCACAAGGAACAAGTTCCCGAAGCATTGAAGCCTACCACTATACGCTTGATGGCTTTGTGGGTTATCCCATTACTTCTCAGGGTATCACTACCTATCTCAATAGCCTGACATGCGGTAACGGTAAAGCTAAGTTTTATTCATGTCTTAGAGCATTATCACGGTGGCTATATCACAATGGTTACATACCTGAGAATGTTATTGAAAAGGTCTCTCCACCTAAGACACAAAAGAAGTTATTACCTGCTGTTAACCAAGAGCAACTTGAAATTCTACTGAATCACTGCCATTGTGAGCGAGATAAAGCCCTTATCAATTTACTATGGTACTCGGGGATTAGAATCTCAGAAGCCGTGAATATAAAGGCAAGTGATTTCAATTGGGAAGAGGGAACTGTTATTGTACTGGGTAAGGGAAATCGTTATCGCAAATGCCTTGCTGGTAATGGTCTAGTAAGGCAGTGGTTCAGCGAACACGATAGCTTTGAAGTCACGAAGGGTGGTGCTCAGACTATATTGAAAAGGTTAAAGGCTGAAAGTAGTATCCAGTGTAATGCACACAGCTTTCGGAGAGGATTCTGTGTCTACCAAGTTAAATCAGGTCTATCTACTCGTGTAGTCCAGGCTCTCGGTGGCTGGGAGAATATCACTATGGTGGAGAGATACCCTAAGACCTTTGATTTCGATAATGCTCTGGAGTTATATCGTAAGGTAAATGGTGGTCAGAACTTCTCTAAATAGACATCAGTTTATTAGGCTTGTTGTATACGAAGGTCATGAAAAACCGAACTTCGACACTATTGATTTAACCCATTCCCAACAAGTTAGGTTGGAAACTTTTTCAGGATAGCTTGAAGTTCTACAAAGGGATACTTTAAGTATTGACAGTCAGTATGTGTGGGCTTAGTATAAAGCAAGTTCTAATAATTACATAGACACAGCAAATTCAACTAGTTAATGGGTTCGAATTGTAGATGAGACGCGTGGACTTCATTAGTAAGCACATTATGGGACGAGTTCTTGACATCGGTTGCAAGGAAAAGCCTGAAATACACGAATATTTGGCCAGCTTTGTAAGTAGTATCTGTGGCTTGGATATTTGTCCAGCGAAGATGGAAAAATTCGTTGTTGGTGATTGTCACCATCTACCATACCGTAGCAATTGCTTCGAGTCTGTTGTGATGGCCGAGTTAATTGAACACTTACCGAATCCGATAGAAGCTTTGATGGAAGTGCATCGTGTTTTAAGTTTTGGAGGTAGGCTAATAGTGACTGCACCAAATGCATATAGTTGGCTGAGAATGGCAAGTTACGTATTAAAAAATCGAGAACAAGAACAAAACCCTGACCATCTATGGTTGTTCACGCCAGCCATGCTTAAACGCATGATTATTAATTGCGGCTTTAGGATTAATACGCTAGAAGTCTTAAAGCCTAAATATAGACTAGGTTCTTATATAGCTGTTTGTGCAGAAAAAATCGAATAAGTATGAGCTTCAAATTTATACGGCATATGATATTATCATTGGTTAAATCCTCCCTGCACACGCACGCCTCAAGAATTGTCTCAATTCGGATTTTTAGTCTGTCAAGGTTTTCTCCAGCCTACCTCAATCTTCATGAATGATTTTACTATTATAAACTTTTCTTAAATACAAAAACATAACCGAGCGCATATGTCTTTGGATATTCCTTTGAGATTCTACTAAATATCCAATCTAAGAGAATATTAAATAGGTCAAAGAAGACAAATATACGTCGAAAGGCTTTGCGCATCAGACTTGTCCACTGAGTACCCGCTAAAGTAAATGGCCCAAAACCGATGTAGAATATTCTTTCGCAAATAAAATTCTCTTCTTCAAACATTCTTAGTAAAGCTTGGTGTGAATATCGAAAATAGTCGAATGGGTCAGGATGAAACCTATGTATAAATGGTGTGCTCCCAATGAAAACGCCGCCTCTTCGTAATACTCTATACGATTGCTCGATCACATTTCTAAAGTTATATACGTGTTCCAGGGCATTGAAGCACATTACGTAGTCGAAAATGTTATGCTCAATTTGAAACGGTTTCTCCATATCTATTCTTACTAGATTTTCCCCCTCTCTATACATATCAGAATATGTTACATTACAGGGCTCTTTATACTTTAGAAACCTATTGTAACTAGCAGAATCTGAACCTGAGCCTAGGTCAAGTATGTTGCCTGAAAGCTCGAATTCCGACAAGATATTATTCATCAATATTCTACCGAGTGATTTTCCTCGGATTCCCTCGACTAAAATTGTCTTGACCACACTTCTTGATAGTTGTATGCTTTCCAATTCAACCATCATATCTATCCAAAATGTTATTTGAACAATTTAACCCTCACCACATTCCTGCGCTGAGGAATTCATTAAGCCAAGAGACAACCAGACCCATGAATCCCCTTTCGTTGGATTTGACGTTGGTCATTTCAAGCTCGGACAGAGCCTATTATAACACAGGTTGGTTAAATTCAGTCTCTTACCATTGATATTGCTATTTTAGCTACAAAACGTTAAACCTCCCCCACACGCCCACAATCTATCAATATTTTCCTCTAAGATCCAGAAACCACACATAAGAACAATGCTACGCCCCATATTCATAGCTACCACAAATAAATTTTAACTCAAGTTCTCCCTATCCCCAGATACGAAGCTTCCAGTCTATGAACTCCTCAGATTCGAGATTAAGAGCGTAAACCACACTTGAAACTTAATGAATTCCGAAGCTGAATTAAGGTCTTAATTTAGGTATTGATTCCAGGTATTGGCAATCATCTGAATAGGGCGATAATTAACTCATTCCATTCTGCCTTCAAATGGTTCCCATACGACAATGGGCTTAGTGCGGTGTAAAACCTCTAGAACTCCCAGTCCATCATATTTACCAAGTTCGTAAATCTCTTCTAAACTTCCCTTAGGTCTCACTTCAATAAGCAAATGTGGGAGTGATTTCCCGAAGAATTTGTAGAATTTACTCTCTGACGGCGAATAGGATACTATTACTTCTTCTTCTGGTTCAATTCCCCGTTCGTTGAATAGTTCCCAACAATGACGAAAGTCCAATCTGTGAACTACAGGTAGAAGTATAGTGGTCTCTCCATAGTCAAAAAATGGGCATTCTACCTCAAATAGTGCATAAGGTGTGCTGTGTAAAGATTGCTTGGGTTCTTTTATTTCATCCTGCCCTATTGAAGCGAGAGAGGTAAATTTCTTAACACGAAAACCGTGTCCTTTAGTTTCCCCCCAAGGTATATCCTTGCCAATCATTGTGCTTTGGGTTTTAGAATCAAGATTCCTACTGACCACCATTCCCCCCTTCGGTCACATCAAAATATTCATAGATTCATAAAGTGAACTAATTATAGCATAGTGTACACAGTTGTAATGCAGACTAGCGGATTTTCTATTTTCATGGTAAGCATTATGCTTCAATCGCCTTTACGTATTGACATCCCACCAAAGAGAGTTAGCTAATCAACTGGGTATAAGTAAATCGTATTTGAGTATGATATTAAGTGGTCAACGGATACCTAATCCAGAACTGGCAGGGAGATTAAGTTCACTGGGAGTTGTGAACTTTGAGGCTAGAAACTCCTTGAGAGGGAGGTGTCCTAAACCCCTAGACGAATGCGCCACCGGAGTATAATGGCTGGGGAAGAAGGATTCGAACCTTCGCTTACGGATCCAGAGTCCGCTGTCCTACCACTAGACGATTCCCCAGCACGAGAAAATTATAACATGTGGCTTCGTATCAGGCAATAATCATATCGGTTGACATACTTTGTGCGGACGCTTATCCTTTAAGTACTCAATGAGGAGGGTACGTGAGGAATGTCTGATATTGTTTCCCTGCAGAAACTGCTACAGGTACAATTCGAAGCCCCTTCGCTGTTGGAACAAGCTTTAGTACATAGCTCTTATCTTAACGAATATCCCGGCGAAATCAGGGTATCCAATGAGCGATTGGAATTTCTCGGCGATGCGGTACTGGGTTTAATTGTGGCGGAGAAGCTGTATCAGGATTTTCCTGACCTGACTGAAGGTGAAATGACCAGAATCCGTTCGGTTCTGGTGCGGCGGGAGACGCTGGCGGATACAGCCGGAAGCCTGAAGCTCGGAGATTACCTGTATATGGGAAAAGGTGAGGAGGCAAGCGGCGGGCGAAAGAAGCCGGCCAACTCGTCGGGCGCATTTGAAGCGATAATCGCTGCCATTTTTCTTGACCAGGGCCTGGCGGTCGCCAAAGAACTGGTGCTGAGATTGCTTGCCGAGGAACTTGAGCAGGTAATGGGGAGAGGAGGGGGAGTCGATTACAAATCGCAATTACAGGAACTGATACAGTCGAAATATCGTTCGTCGCCTGCATACCGGACAATTCAGGCCACCGGTCCGGACCATGATAAGCTATTCACCGTTGAGGTACTGCTTGGCGACAGGGTTCTGGGGAAGGGTTCGGGCAAAAGTAAAAAGCTGGCCGAGACAGACGCGGCCCGCGATGCCCTGGCGCGCTCTAAAAGCAACTTTACACCGTAATAGCTCTTTGCTAAACTGCAATTAGATACTATATTGTAGTTAACTAATCAAATCAGAGGGTCTGCAATGGGTAAACGAGATTACCGACATAGAGAGTCAAAGAAGCCGAAGAGGGATACAAAAAAAATTACAACGGTCAATATCCTACAACCATCGGCGCAGGTAGAAGTAATAAAGAAGGGGAAAAAGAAACGGGAAGGAGCGGAGGAGGAAGAAGGATAGCTGCTTATCAGCGCCTTTGCCGAACCGGAGAACTCAGAAGAAGGGCGGAAAAAGCCCGAACGTTACTTGCCCGGTGTCATCTCTGTGCCCGCAACTGTGGAGTCAATCGCCGGAACGGTGAAATCGGTCAATGCCAGACAGCAAATGAGGTAATCGTGTCCAGCTTCGGGCCACACTTCGGGGAAGAGGCGCCTCTGGTTGGCAGGCGTGGCTCGGGAACCATCTTCTTCGCTTACTGCAACCTGCACTGCGTTTTCTGTCAGAACTACAGCATAAGCCAGCTCGGTGAAGGCAGTGTCGTGGACAGCGCAGAGCTGGCCGCTATGATGCTTTCCCTGCAGGCAAAAGGTTGTCATAATATCAATCTGGTGAGCCCAACGCATGTGGCGCCATTTATTCTGGAGGCACTCGAGACAGCGACCGGTAAGGGGCTGCAACTGCCAATCGTCTACAATACCGGTGGCTATGATTCTATTGAGACACTGGAGTTGCTGGACGGGATAGTCGATATCTACATGCCGGATATGAAGTACTTTGAGGGGAAGGTCGGCGAGAAGTTTTCCGGTGTCAAAGGATACCCTCAGGTGAACCGGGCAGCGGTAAAGGAGATGCACCGTCAGGTAGGCGATCTGCAAATTGATGAGTCAGGTGTGGCTATGCGGGGACTGCTGGTACGTCACCTCGTCCTGCCCAACGGGCTGGCGGGGACCGAGGGCGCGGTCAAATTCCTCGCTGAAGAAATTTCCGCCAACACATATCTAAATGTCATGGCTCAGTATCATCCCTGCTATCACGCTTTTGAGCATCCACAGATATCACGTCCGATAACCAATGAGGAATACTCAGCAGCGATTGAACTGGCCCAGCGTTATGGTTTATATCGCCTTGATGAGCGGGTGTCTCTTCCATTACGACTTATTCACTGGTAACATACTATTATTATAGAAATCATGAGCGGCGATGGATGACCGGATTTCTGTTCGCGCTACCGTTTACGGTCGAGTACAGGGGGTATTCTTTCGTACCTTTGTGGAGGAGCATGCGCAACAGCTCGGCCTGAGAGGTTACGTGCGCAACCTGCCCTCTGGTGACGTAGAGGTGGTGGCTGAGGGTGAACGGGAACGTGTTGAGAAGCTGGTTAAATATCTCAGAAGAGGGCCGCCGGCGGCCATTGTGCGCAGGGTGGCCACCAGCCGGTCCGAATATACGGGTTACTATTCAAGCTTCAGAGTCAGATATTAATCGGCCACCGGGCGAAACCCGTAATACCGGTCATTCTTCAGCAGGCGGAGTAGGATCTCCTCTGACGTGCGGGAAATGTCGCCGCCGCGTCGTTCACGCAACTGTCTTCCCAGTTCCTCCACCGTCATTGGCGCGTTGCCGCTGGCGATAAAGAACCGAAATATGCTTTCCAGAATGGGCATCTGCGCGGTGATAAACTCGGTGCTGTGATTGCAGCATTCTCTGGTCCGCTTGAGAAGTTCAGAATCGGAAGTCTGGTCGCCCTCTTTAGCCAGCTTCTTACGGCAGTCATCACAGAGGCAGCTTTGAAGCAGGGCGGAAATAGAGCGACCACGTTGTGGATACCAATTCTGGTCAATAAACCAGCGCGTTCTTGATTGGTCAGTACTGATATCGTCTTTCGTCATACTGCTCAGAAGAGCCTATCTATGTTTCAAGTGCGACTTTCGCGGTTTTAATCAAATCCAAATACGGCGTCTTCAGTCCAAGCGTTTCGGAAACCTCACGGTCTACCTCATAGGGTTCGCCGATAAATATCTTACCATATTCTTCGACCTCACTACGAGAGGGGTCATTTCCACTGACCAGCTTTTTTCGGGCTTCGATAATTCCCAGGTCGAAGGGAAGGGTAAAATAGAGGTCAGCTATGACCCTATTAATGCCCAGACTGTATAATGTACCCCAGCCATTGGAAGAATTATTGCGATATTTATTGATTGGCAGCAATGAAAGCAGGTTCATGATGCTGAGGTTGCCGCTGCCTTTGATTATTTTCAGAGGCGCCGCGGATATCAGGTAATCGCTGGAAAGGATGACGTTTGGTATCCAGAATGTGGGTATAGCCAGAGGTTTGGGGAGGGAATTATCCACCTCAACCCAGATGCAGTCCTTAACATCCAGGGTCAATACGCGTGGAAAATCATAACCAAGGGCCTGGTATACTGGATAAATCGGTTCGCCCTCAGGTGTACCATCCAGAATAAGAATATCAGCATCACTGACCCGCCGGATGCCTTTGATAATCGTTGCCAGCATGCCTTTACTCGTTGAAACCGGGTATGTGTCCGGATGTGAGGCAGTCGGCTTGATTAAAATCCGGCGTGCCCTTGAGACCACGGCCGGTGGTTTAAATGTAAAATCATCGGCCTCGAATATCAAGATTTCCTCCTCATAAAGACACCCAGTCTTCTCAAGGAACCGTTTTCTTTCAATCCTGAGACTACAGCCACCAGAGTCCTGAGCAGCAAATTTCTACCTGCCTTATCCAGGGGCACGTATTTGCTATTAATATACAGGTCGACACCGTCTTCCGCACCGGTCAGGTATTTCTGCTCGATTAAATCGGCAATTTCAACGACTTCCTCTCTGGTGAACTGCGGTATCTTGACCTCCAGGGGTTTATCGGTGACAATTGCCAGCAGTTGCTCCGGTGGACTAATCGGTTTAGACCCCTGCTCACCACGGATGACCTCAATTTTGGGGTACGAATACCCTTTGAATCCTTCGGTAAGGACCAGGTCACAATCCGCTCCAGCGTACTGGACTAGCTCCTGCGGGTCCACATCATTATCCAGATGCCGGAAGATGACCAGTTTGTCTTTGGAGCTAATGGCGGCTACCTCGCCGCCTGCCTGGCTTAAGCGCCGGCTATCTTTATCAGGCGTATCAAGTTCAAAATTATCGGCAGCGTGTTTGATAACGGCTATGCGATAGCCGCGCTGCCCGAGCACCTTTATCAGGCCTTCAAGCAGGGTTGTCTTGCCCGAATCTGATTTTCCTATAATAGAGACAATCGGAGGCATATCGAGTTAACCATCAGTTAAATATTATCCTCGTCATCCCAGCCCAACATTATAACCTTGACTATCTCACCGGCTTTAAC
>JAHJTL010000046.1 GCA_018829775.1 Chloroflexota bacterium
AACTCAATACCCATTTTCAGGCCGAAGGTCAGCAGGGAGATAATCCCGATGAGGATAATCCCTCCCGATATCAGAAAGAACCGAAACCTTTTGCCGATAATGTCAAACATTTCTTTTACCCACCGATACGCTGAAAAGGTGTGTTTTCTTCGACAGGGGACCGCCGACGAACAGGCGCAGCATGGTGCGGGTCACCACGATGGCGGAGAACATGCTAACGGCAACACCGATACCCAATGTAACAGCAAAACCTTTTACCGCTGCCCCACCGACAATGCTATTCCCTACCCAGAACAGTATGATACATACAATAAAAGTGGTAATATTACTATCCCGGATGGCGTTCCAGGCGCGGTTGAAACCGGCTTCGATAGCCGCCCCGAGAGTACGCCCGGTGCGTATTTCCTCCTTCATCCGCTCGAAGATGAGCACATTGGCATCCACCGCCATGCCGATGGAGAGAATAAAACCGCCAAGCCCGGCTAACGTTAGAACAACACCAAACAGCTTGAATACGGCTAATACGACAGCGCCATAGAATACCAAAGCAAGACAGGCCAGAAAGCCGGAAACGCGGTAGTAGGCCATCATGAAGAGCATCACCAGTATGATGCCGATGATGCCCGCCTTCACGCTCATATCGATAAAATCGGCACCCAGAATGGGAGAGACGGTCTGGTCGTAAATCGGGGTCAGCGGCAGCGGAATGCGCCCGGCATTGAGCAGCTGGGAAAGCTCCTGTGCTTCATTCAGGCTCAGGCCTTCAATCTGTCCGCTTTCAGAAATCTTGGAGCGGACGATAGGGGCAATCGGCTCACCGTCGTCACCAAGCAAGGGTTCCCCGCTGAGGAAAATGCCCAGCGGCTCCCCAATGAGCCGGCCGGTAACCTCCTCAGATATCTGCTTCCCCTCGCTATTCCACTCGAAAATAAGCAGCACCTCGCCGAATTCACCAGTTCTGACATAGGCATTTTCTCTGAAGTAGGAACTGTTAAGCTCCTTTTCCTGTCCGTTTATTATAGCTGTAGCCGGTATCCATTCCTCCTCCCCATCCCCCTTTATTTTCGACTCGCGGAATTCGATGAGCGCCGTCTGACCGATGAGTTTCTTTGCCTTATCAGCCTCGCTGATACCTGGCAGGTCCACAAGGATGCGGTCAGCGCCCTGCCTCTGAATCACCGGCTCGGTTACCCCGAGTATGTTGATTCGCCGCTCGATGACGGCAACGGCACCAGCCATAGCCTCGTCCTCTGTTCCCGGCTCTACTGTAGAGAAGTCGGCCTGATAGACCATGTGGATGCCGCCCCGCAGGTCAAGGCCCAGGCGCATTGCCTCCCGACCCCACAGCGGATAGATGAGGGCCATAATGGCAAAGGCGAAAAGGGCCATGACTATGGATACGGTAATCAGGTTTTTCGTGGTCATTTTCCTATAACGCTACTTATCCTTTGGCAAAGTGATATTCAGGGTATGCTCAATATAGTTCAAAACTTCATCTCGCGTGGTCACCTCTCCGGCCGCCTGTGCCTCACGTATCGCTTCAAGTATCTCCGCGAAGCGTGGCCCCGGACTCAAGCCGAAAATATCGATTAAATCGTGACCATCAACGAGCTTCGGTGGTACGGTCAGCTTCTCTTCCTCTGCGTGTTTGGCCAGCACGTATTCCACAACTTCCGTGTGCTCCCGCCAGTGAGCCAGGTCCAGATGTTTTCCCCTCGCGGCCAGATGGTCGGCCAGGCTGAGGAAAAGGATATCAATCCCAGCCTCTCCAGTATCCCGGAAATAGCGGTAAATCGCCCGATTGGTCGGCAGTCCTTCCTGACTCATCTGCGTTGGCCGGAGGTGGTACTTCACCATCGCCTCCACCAGCTTTATCTCTCTGGTGCTGAACCTCAGCCTCTCCATAATATCGGTTACCGTGAGGGCTCCCTCACCGGGATGACCGAGAAAACGCGTCCGACCGCTCTCCTCAACCGTCCTGGTCTGCGGTTTGGCGATATCGTGCAGCAGCGCCGCCAGTCTAAGCAGCGACTTTCTCGTGCTGCCGTAACCAACCTCACGCGAAAAGTGCTGTGCCAGTTCCTCCGACCAGGGAACGGCTTCCAGGGCTTCCCTGACAGCATACTCCCAGTCTCCCTCCCTCAGTAGAAAATCGACCGCCTTCACTGTGCGTAGCGAGTGCTCAAATACATCCCAGTAATGCTCCTTTGGTTGTGTTACCCCTTTTGTCTGTGCCAGCTCGGGGAATATATTGCCCAGCAGCCCCAAACCTTCAAGGTAAGCGAGGTGCTGTCCGCTGCGTGGTAAAACCTGCAGCCGGAGAAGTTCTTCCCTTACCCGCTCGCCGGCTACATTGCTTATCAGATGAGCATATTTCTGGACGAGCGACTCGGTATCTTCCTGTATTTTGAAGGAAAGCTCAGCCGATAGACGGACCGCCCGCAGGAGACGGACCGGGTCGGCGACAAAGGCCGACTCGCTTACCACCTTTATAACGCCATTATTGAGGTCTTCCTGCCCGCGGAGCGGGTCGATGAGCGGCGGCGACTGTGGATGACGAATTAGTTCTTCCAGCTCAATGGCCATGGCATCGATGGTAAAGTCCCGCCGCGCCAGGTCCTGCTCGATGCCGCCCTCAATTGTGGAAAAATCGAGCGCCCACTTTCTGTCCTCGACGATGAACACCACCCTGCCTACCCTGTTCTCTTCATCAAGGGGGATGTATTTGCCCCCCAGTTCGTCAGCTATTTCGGCAGCCACTTCGAGTGCATTGTGAGCCACGGCAATGTCGATATCTTCCACCCCACGCCCGAGCAGCAGGTCACGCACCATGCCGCCGGCAAGATACGTGGTTATCCCCCGGGCGGCAAGATAGTGATGAACTCGGGTCAACAGGGACAGAATGTCTGGTGCAATCGATATTTTCACTTCCGACGTCACTAAAGAGTACATCCGTTAAATGATACTGGAAGCAGCGTATTTTATCAAGTCTGGCTCGCTTGACGCTGGCCGCCGAAGTTGTTTAAGATGGGCCAATGGCAGTCAGACGTCCTCGGTTTTCTTATGCGTGGGTTATTGTGGGCATCATCATCGTCAGCATGACGCTCATTTATGGCATCAGGCATTCCTTCTCCGTCTTTTTCCCCTCCATTCTGGAAGAGTTCGGCTGGAGCCGCGGCAGTACCGCTTTCATGCTTTCCCTGAACCTGCTCGTTTATGGTTTTGTGGCGCCATTTACGGGCAGTCTTGGAGACCGCTGGAAACCACAGCGTGTCATGCCTATCGGCCTTATCATTCTGGGTCTGGCAACGGCGGGATGTGCCTTTGCCCGGGAACTATGGCATTTCTATTTGCTTCTCGGCGTTGTTGCACCAATCGGTATGGCCTCCGCCGGCTGGCCTCTGCTGGCTCCGACGCTGGCAAACTGGTTTGCCCGCAAGCGTGGTCTGGCCATGGGACTCGCTCAGACAGGCGCCGGCCTCAGTTTCACCTACGGCATGTACGCCGAGTTCGCCATATCGCAGGTGGGCTGGCGTTACGCCTACTTTGTCCTGGCGGGCACGCTGGGTGCCGTACTCCTGCCGCTCTATCTCCTCTTCTTCCATTTCCGACCGGAAAACAAGGGACTGAAACCCTACGGAGCGGAGGAACTGGCAACGGCCAGGGATGAAACACCGGACGTGTCTGAGACCAACCACGCCATGTCACGCGACTGGACACTCAGGCAGGCAATGGGCACCTACCAGCTCTGGTTCCTGATGCTGACTTACTTCCTCTTCTGGGGCATTGGCACCTATCTGGTAATCTCGCATCAGGTCAAATTTGCCGAAGACGTTGGCTACAGCAGCACTTTTGCCGCCTCAATCTTCGCCCTTTATGGCATTTGCCTGGTTGGAGGGACACTTTCCGCCGGCATATCGGACCTTATCGGCAGGGAGAGGACAATTACGTTCGCCAGTACGCTGATGGTCCTCGCCCTTATAGCACTGGTTTCAGTAAATGACACTTCCCGGCCATGGCTGCTATATGTCTACGCTATATGCTTTGGCTATGGAGGCGGCTTTTTCACTCCCACCATGACCGCCGGCGCGGCGGACATCTTCCACGGGAAGCACTTCGGCGCCATTGCCGGCATACTGCTTACCGGCATGGGAATCGGGGGAGTGATTGGGCCATGGCTGGGCGGCTATATATACGATGTTACCGGAAGCTACACCAGCGCCTTTTCCCTCTGCATGGCGGCCTTCGCCCTCGCCTGCACCGCCTTCTGGATTGCCGCGCCGAGAAATGCAGCTAAATTAAACGCGGAGAGAATGAAAATACCAACACCATCTGGTTAGTGTCATTGCCATGTTACTCAAGAGGGACAAACCGGTAGACAACCAGACTTTGGACCGCCTGGCCGATGGTGCAGCCGACCTGACTATCAAGGCGGAGAAAATCGTGGTCTTCACCGGCGCCGGTGTCAGCACGGAATCGGGCATACCCGATTTCCGCAGCCCGGGCGGCATCTGGGACCGCTTTGACCCCGACGATTTCACCTACCAGAAATTCATCCGTGATGCCAGCGCCCGACGAAAGCAGTGGCAGTTGCTCTGGAAAGAGCGCCTGACGGAGACGGTGAAGCCAAATCCCGCCCACCACGCCATTGCCGAACTTCACAGACTGGGCAAACTCGACTGCGTGATTACCCAGAACGTGGACAGCCTGCACCAGGCCGCCGGCGTCCCCGATGGTAAGGTGTTTGAGCTGCACGGCAGCATGCGCCGGGTGATATGCCTGCAGTGCGGTCGTAAGTATCCCATGTCGGAGATAAAAGAGAGATTATATGCCGGCGAGGATGTCCCCGATTGCCAGTCATGCCACGGCATACTGAAGCCGGACATCGTCCTTTTCGGTGAGGCACTGCCAGATGCAGTCTTTTCGGAAGCAGCACGTCGCGCCGAGCAGTGCGACCTTTTTATCGTCGTCGGCTCAAGCCTGGTCGTTTACCCCGCGGCACTGATACCCGGCTATGCCGTAGATGCTGGCGCCAGGCTGGTCATCGTAAACCTGAGCGAAACGCCGATGGACGACCGGGCAACTATAATCATCAGGGCCAAAGCCGGCGAAGCCATGTCACGTATAATGCAGAAGCTGGCCGAAAAGGGAAACGGTTGAATTGATGTTACTCTTCAACTATAATTTAGTGGCTCGTAAATCCAACGCTTCTTGATACTCATTGATGAAAGCTAGACTTGCCAACAAGGTACTATCTGGAGATACCATCGCCGCCGCCAAGCTCATCAGCGGCATAGCCGACGAAGTGCCCAGCGCCTTCGAGGAGATGAGCCATATCTATCCCCATACCGGAAAGGCGTACATTGTCGGTATTACCGGGTCACCGGGTGCCGGCAAGAGCACCCTGACCAGCAATCTTATCAGCCAGTTCCGTAAAGAGCGCATGACCATCGGCGTTATCGCCATTGACCCCACGAGCGCCTTCACCGGCGGGGCACTGCTGGGCGACAGGGTCCGAATGCAGCAGCACGGCGAGGACAAGGACGTCTTTATCCGGAGCCTGGCCACGCGTGGTTTGCAGGGCGGCCTGGCCAAGGCCGCCATCGGGACGATTCACATCATGGACGCGATGGGCAAGGACATCATTCTAGTTGAGACCGTGGGCTCCGGGCAGATAGAAATAGATATCACCAAAGTGGCCGATACCACTTTATTTGTCATGACACCGGGAGCAGGAGACGCCATTCAGATGATGAAAGCGGGCATCCTGGAAGCCACCGATATTTTTGTCATCAACAAAGCGGACAAGGGAGGCGCTGACATTGTCCAAACCGACCTCCAGGCAATGCTCTCGATGAGGGACTGGCTTCCTGACGAATGGCAACCCGGCATCATCCTCACCGAGGCCATCCATAACAAGGGGACCATAGAACTGGCCGCCGAAATATCAAAGCATCGAGAGTATCTCACCAGCACCGGCGAGCTGAAAAAACGGCAGAAAGGGAGATTGAAGCTGGAACTGATGGAAACGGTGGAAAGATTCGTCAGAGACAGCATTACGAGCATTGACCACGGCGACTACCTGGCCAAACTCATTGATGCCCTGGTCAGGGGAAAAACGAATCCCCAGGCGGCTGCCCAGCAGCTGGTCAATCGTCTGGCCAGTGAGCTTGGCCAGATACAAAACCGCAGTAAAAAACAGCGTAAAACAGCTTGATATGATAGACGAAATCCACAACAATTGACTTCTTTAGGAGGTAGAGATGGATTTTTCCCTCACTGAAGACCAGAAGATGCTCAAGACAATGGTCGCCGATTTTGCCACCAAAGAACTGGAGCCAATCGCCGCCCAGATCGATGAGGAGTCCAGGTTCCCTGCGGAAAGCATCCCCAAGATGGCGGGACTCGGGCTCCCTGGCGTCGGTTTACCCGAAGAGTACGGTGGAAGCGGTGGCGGTGCCACCGAGTTCTGCCTCGTCATTGAAGAAATCTGCCGTGTCTGCGCTGCCACCGGCACCATTCTCCTTGCCAGCTCCGGCCTGACCGGTATACCGATATTCATGCATGGCGATGAAGGACAGAAAAAACGCTTTTTACATCCTATCGCCAGCGGCCAAATCCTTGGCGCTTTCGCGTTGACCGAAGCGGGGGCAGGCAGCGACCCCGCCGCAATGGAGACCACCGCCACACGCAAGGATAACGGGTACATCCTGAATGGCACCAAGATATTCATCACCAACGGTGCCGAAGCCGGCATTATCCTTGTTTTCGCCAGCACTGATAAATCGCTGCGCCACAAGGGCATTTCCGCCTTTATCTTGGAAAAGGATACACCTGGTTTTTCCGTGGGCAAGCACGAGAACAAGATGGGCATACGGGGGTCATCAACCGTGGAGTTGGCCTTCGAGGACTGTTTTGTGCCCGAGGAAAATCGACTCGGCAATGAGGGCGAAGGTTTCAGAATCGCCATCAACACCATAGACGCCAGCCGGGTGGCGGTCGCCGCTCAGGCGCTGGGCATCGCCCAGGGTGCCTTTGACCGGGCCCTGTCGTATGCCAAAGAGCGACAGCAGTTCGGCCAGCCGATTGTCAATTTCCAGGCCATTCAGTGGATGCTCGCCGATATGGCGACGCAGATTGACGCCGCGAGGCTGCTTATCTACCGTGCCGCTTACCTGCAGGACCAGGGACAGCCGTTCATCAAAGAGGCATCAATGGCCAAGGTCTATGCCGCGGAAACGTCCTCATTTGTGACCAATAAAGCCGTCCAGATATTCGGGGGCTACGGCTACATCAAGGAATATCCGGTGGAGCGTTATCTACGAGATGCCAAAATCACCGAAATCTACGAGGGCACATCGGAGATGCAGCGCATGACCATCGCCCGTCAGCTTATGAAGGAAGGATAAAAAGCCCAATCAGGGTTTCGGGCACGTCTAACTTTCCAGGACAAAAGTCGGGCTGGCGCCCTCGCCGGCGGAGTATTTATCGCCGTGGAAAATCCTGGTCTCGGTCATCCTGACCCCTTTGCCCATCACCGCTTCCATGGTTGCCTTCTCCGGGTCAACGCCGATTAGATTTCCCATAATCCAGGGGCCTTCGTCAAGCTCAACCAGCATAATGATATAGGGCACTTCGTCCTCACGCCCCTCGGGAGCAACGTTGCAGGTGGTGAAGGTCTGTATCCTGCCCGTGCCTTTCAGTTCCAGAACCTCCAGCTCCGGGCTGGCACAACTGCGGCACACCATCTTTGGGGGCACGGTCACAGTGCCGCAACTTTTACATTTCAATCCCAGCAATTTGTTCTGCTTCAGCGCTTCGCTGTATTCTTTATAGGTCAGCTTATATTCCATCTTGGCCTCCAAGAGCAAAATAACTGTTTCACCAGCCCCGCTGGAGAATCATATTGACCAGCGTGCAGCCATCCCCTCCCAGGGTATCGGTCATGCCAACTCTGGCTCCCTCCACCTGCCGTTCCGGCTCCACCTCCCCCCTCAACTGCCTGGCTATCTCATAGACCTGCCCGGCACCGGTGGCACCGATGGGATGCCCTTTCGATTTCAGCCCACCGGAAGGATTGATGGCGACCTTGCCGCCGATATCGGCCTCACCCTTCATCCAGGCCTCACCAGACGTACCGAAATCGAAAAAACCGAGGCTTTCCGCGGCAATGAGGCTGGCGATGCTGAAGCAGTCATGCAGCTCGCAGATATCGATGTCATCAGGTTTTAATCCGGCCATATCATAAGCTTGCTTCGCCGATAGCTCTCTCGCCCTGAGCCTGGGAAGGTACTCCTGTTGATTGGCCAGCGGCCCGTTGGAAGCCTGCCCGGTGCCAACAACGAAAACCGGCTTATCGGTCAGCTTTTTGGCAACCTCTTCCGAGGCCAGCACAAGGGCGGCGGCACCATCGGAAAACGGGCAGCAGTCGTGCAGCTGGAGCGGCGTGCTCACCATAAACGAACTCAGCACCGCCTCCACGGTCACTTCCTTGCGCAGGTGTGCCTTGGGATTGAACATGCCGTACTTATAGGACTGCAACGAAACAGCGGCCATCTGCTCTTTCAGCCTGGGCAGCGGTATGCCATACTTGGCCGAGTACAGATGCGCCAGCATGGCGAAGACGGCCGGGAAAGTGATGCCCGAAGGAAACTCGTAGCGGGAATCGCTGAACATGGCAAAGGTGCGCGTGGCCAGCGGTGTCCCCATGGTGGCCGCCCTCTCCACACCGCCGGTCAGAACGATGTCATGGAAACCGGAGGCCACCCACATCCAGGCATCCCGCACCGCCATACTTGACGAGGCACAGGCGCCTTCATAGCGATTGGCCGGCACATTGAAACAGCCGATGTTTTCCGCCGCAAAGGCCTGCACCGAACCCTGCCCCTCGGAAAAATCTCCCAGCACATTGCCCAGGAAAAGGGCCTGAATGTCTTTCGGTTTCAGGTTTGATTCGGCAAGCGCGTCCGCAGCCGCTTCGACAAAGAGCTCAACGCTCGTCTTTTCCTGTTGACCGCTGAATTTCGTTTCCCCCACGCCAACTACCGCAACTTTGCGCATGTCTTCCCTCCTGCTCCGAGTCTCAATATCATACTACTAACTTACAATATTCCCCATATACCGTCAAACGAGCATCGCCTTCACCACCAGCTCGGCGATGTCCATTGCCCTGACCGATTCCCCTGCCCCTTTGGTCTGTATCCCGTCCTCAAACATCTGCAGGCAGTAGGGGCAGGCCGTGGCAATGACCTCAGCCTGTGTTGACAGCGCCTGCTCGGTACGCATCTCGTTGATTCTCTCGCCCACTTTCTGCTCCTCAAGCCAGAGATGCCCGCCGCCGGCACCGCAGCAGAAGCCGTACTCCAGATTGCGCTCCATCTCCACCAGCTTCATGCCATTGAGTCGGTGTAAAATCTGCCGCGGTGCGTCAAAGATAGCATTGTACCGCCCCAGATAACACGAGTCATGGTAAGTCACCACGCCATTCATTTCTTTAATACCCTGCAGCTTGCCTTCCTTGATGAGACCGGCAATAAGTTCGGTATGATGGACAACTTCGAAATCGCCGCCGAATTGTGGATACTCGTGTTTCAGTGTGTTGTAGCAGTGGGGA
>JAHJTL010000047.1 GCA_018829775.1 Chloroflexota bacterium
TTGACCGTTTCACCCATGCTTTTCACCAGCTCTGGAATCCTCTTCCCGTCAGGGTCAAGCGAGAGCTCCATCCTGACCCTTTCCGGCTCGATTCCATAGCTATCAAGCACCTTACGAAGGAGTTGAACCCGCTTTTTTGTCTCAAAATTGCCATCCTGATAATGGCAATCGCCCTCCGGGCAGCCCAAAATAAGGACACCGTCAGCACCGTGTTCGAATGCCTCCATGACATGCTTGGTATCAATCTTGCCGCTGCAGACAATGGGTATCCAGTTTTTTATCTTGGAGGATAAGGAAGCCTCGTCCGTTAAATAACCCCAGCCGAATTTGCAGGAGAAACAGACCACTTTTGGCTCAAAATCACCCATTTATTCACCTTCCCTGTTAATACTAAGATAGCGACGTAAAAGTGTTTTCAATCCGATCGTAGGTCGTATCATCAACCAGTGCTCTCGCTTCGGATGGGCAGGCAGCCACACACATACCGCATGATTTGCATCTGAACATATTGTCCGTTTCCGATACCAGTTTGTCATCACGTACTACCAGGTGTGCCGCGTCATAATTGCAAACATATACGCAGGCGCCACACCCACTGCACCTTTGCTCGTCAACTTCAACCGCGTATAGCGATTTCTCAAAGCCGATGGAAATACACGCTTTGCAGGAGAGGCACGGACCGCAGGTTAGACATCGTTTGGCCTCTTCTATCGCCTCCATCAAGGTGAGGCCTTTTTCGAACAATTGAAAGTGCATCCTCTTTTCCGGCGGTATCCAGACCACCTCGGCAGGTTCCTTGTAGCTGGTCCTCTCGGGTAATCCAAGCGCTTCATAATCCCGCTTTCTTCCCCACCGCATGTCTAATCCCCTCAGGTATCTGTGGATTGACTCAGCGGCTTCAATTCCTTCCTTCATCGCCTCCACCATAAAACCTATCCGCCGCACGTCACCGCCGATGAAGACCGCCGAATTCTGCAGGCTCTGAAGGGTAAAAGGGTCAACGGCCAGCCTTCCCCTTTCGTCCAGCAGCTCTTCCTTCTTAAGAAAAGCTCTATCCGCCGCCTGCCCGATGGTGATAATCAGTATATCTCCCTCCATCTCAATGCAATCGCTGCAATCGAACTGCGGGTTGAAGCCACTGTCATCGAAAACGCTGGTACACCGCGGGCAATCGATTTTCTTGAACTTTCCGCCCACGCCCGTGATACTTCGCACGCCGCGGGAACAGACAATCTTCAGACCTTCTTCCCAGGCCGCCCTTATCTCCTCTTCATCTGCCGGCAGGCCGTCCCGGGAGCTTTTATCTTCACACTCGAGAGCCACAACTGTAACCTCGCCGCCAAGTATTCTTGCCGTTCGGGCAGCATCAAAGGCAACATTACCGCCGCCAATTACAATTACCCGTTTATTTTTAAAATAATCCGGCTCAATATTGCCGTGACTCACTTCGTAGAGAAAGTCCAGTCCATACATCACGCCGGAAAGGTCCTGCCCCTGCACCTCTTCGTCGCCGAAGGTAAGCACCCTGGGATAAGGCGTCCCCTTGGCGATAAATACCACCTCATACCCTTCTTTCTTCAACTGTGCCAAAGTGAGCTCCCCTTCACCTACCTTAGCGCCGAACCGGACATCTATATCGGCAATCCTCACCAGGTTATCCAGTGTGGTCTGCAGTACATCGTTGGGTAATCGATATTCGGGGATAAGCCACAGGGCGCCACCCAGTCTATCGGACGCTTCAAATATTGTTGTCCGGTAACCTCTCTGGCTCAATACATAAGCACACATAAGACCGCCCGGACCTCCACCCATGATGGCGACGTTTCCCCGGTCTTTGGCAGTACTTAACTTCTCTTTTTGATTTAAATAATCGGTGTAATAGTCCGATAGAAAGCGCTTGAGCAGCCTCCTCCTGATGGCGCCTCCCTTGGTTTTGTAATTGCACTCCAGCTCGCAAAGGCCGCAAATGTAACCGCATATATTGAAGAAGGGGTTCTTCTCGTAGAGATAGTCGCCAATCTGTATTATCCCTTCTTTTGCTACCTCAACAGCCTCCGGAAGAAGCGAGATGAGGACATTGGTGCGCTGTATGTCTTCATTAATGGGACATTTTATCTGGCAGGGAGGCAGCATCTGCTTGATTGCATCTTCGACATTCGCTCCCCGGTTGCTAGTGGTTTTCCACATAGAAAAGCCTCCTCAAGTAGTTTTATGTTAAATTATCTTCGGAAATCTACGCTCTTCATAGCCACGGACTGCTTGGTTCTGGTCTTCTTGACCGGCGTTTCATCGGGTTGTTCTTGCCGACTTTCCAGCAAATGAAGTATCTTGTCCAGTGCCACAGGAATGGCCTTTTCAACGGCCGGCGTCAGGTCTTCACCGAAGCTGGTGGCATCCTCGGCTTCTATAGCCACGATGGTCACATCTTCCGGCATTGGCCACCCGAGGGATTTACCCAGCTCCAGGGCCTGTAATAAACCGGTGCGGTGCTGGTCGCTCTGATTTGCCTTTTGGCTGCTAAAAGCCCGCGGTTTCAGGCAGTATACTTCCCCTGGAATACCACCATTCTGGATAGCATCGATAACAATGGCGGAATCGAAACCTGCCAGGAGTTCGGCGAGGTTAAGACCAGCCTTACTGGTCTCTTGAAACTCAATGCCAGGACCGGAGAAACGACTGCGGAGTATCTGGACTAGAAGGTGGCCTACCCTATCATCCCTGAGAATGGGATTTCCAATACCTAGAATTAGTGTTCTGGGGCTCTTTTTAACCTCAGTATCCCTGATTTTACCCACCAGCCAACAACTACTTAAAACAGTAATAGAAATCGTCTTTGAAGCCGACTCAGAATAAAAGTTGCCCATATAAAAATACAATAAAATTTCAAAATGCGCAACTATTTTTACCAATAAAACAGGGTTGACTTTTCTGTTTTTCAGTATTGATAAATACAAAAAACGGTCTATAATTGAAATCCCTGAGAATATAAGAGAATTGCTACCAAGGAGGTTGAAAATGATAAGAGTAATGATAGAGCGTAAAGCAAAAGCCGGTGAAGACCTGTCTTCTCTGCTCGTCGAGCTCAGGGTAGCCGCCATAACCCACTTTCCGGGCTATATCGGCGGCGAAACACTCGTCAATACCGAAGACCGAGCCGATATCGTGGTGCTCAGCACCTGGCAGAACATTGAGGACTGGGAACGATGGGCTGGCTCGGAAACCAGAGTGAAACTGTACGAATGTATTGAGCCTCTGCTTAAGGAAAAGCCAAGTGTCTGGGTTTTTGAAGTCATGGCCACAGAGCATACCGTGCAGAAATAGTTTGCGTCTTAAGCTGGCAAGGAATGAGAAGGCGTGGCATGTATCGTTTGCAAGGCCGGTATACCATTGTAAATAATTATTATAATGGTTGTCATCATTAGAAAGCGAAACTAGGGAGGGAGCAAGTAACGAATAACTTATTTGACCTGCGCGGAAAAGTGGCCATTGTCATCGGCGGCAATGGCGGTATCGGCAAGGGAATCGCCGATGGCCTGGCATCAGCCGGGAGCGACATTGTTATTTTTACCCGCAATGAAAAAAAGACCGCAGAAGCGGCAGACGACATTAGAAAGAAATACGGAGTAAGAGTACTGGGTTTGCAGGTTGACGTTGGCCAGGAAGAAAGCATTCAAAACGGCGTGAAACAGGTACTCGTTTTGTTTACCCCAAGAACCCCCACCTAGTGAAACGGGGCTTAGTGAATCCCTGTCATTTATGTCTTAGGTGTCCTTTTCATGCCCCAATTTGCGAAAGCCAGAGTAGCGAGCCCTACAATATTTATTACAGCAAATGTCAGGGTAGCACATCTCCCCCAATTGGAGGCAAACTCATTGATCAGAAGACCAATAGTCCCAACAATCAGAAAGATAAAAGCTCCGATGATAAGTATGGACTTTCCCATGGCTTTTCCCTCCTTCATCGTGGTACAAGTATAATTGATGCTACCTCAGTCAGCAAGGACCAGAGCTTGGCCTATCGCCCATTTGAACAAAAGTCCATTTTGTGTGATCTATAAATGTTCTTTGAAGGTATAAATGGTCAGGCCAACCTGAAAAAGCGGCTAGATTTGGAAATAAAGGCCGTTGACAAGAAAACTGGACAAAATGTCTATTTTGTGACATCCGTGCTTTCACCATTGAAATAATCACTCAAGTATGATATTGTAGGCAAGACAGGGCTCTTGAAGAATCGGTGCATAAGTTGAGCACCTGATTCGTTAAAAATGGAGTCGTTTTTCTAGGGAATTTGTGCGTAGAAGTTGCCAAAATTGGGGTAAATTCAGCACCTGACTTTTAATCAGGGTGTCACAGGTTCGAGACCTGTACGGCCTACACTCGCTCCCCTCACCATTTGCTAACGGATTTCTAACGGAAGCTTCTTTGTTTTCATTCTGGGATATCTTTTCTAACATCAAATCCATTGTATCGGCTGCCGCTCTCAATTCACCCTCCCAGTGATTGTAGATAGTGAGGGTCACCATTTCGCTGGCATGTCCGAGAACCCTGCTGATTACCTCGATAGGTTGCCCGGCCTTCCTCTGTAATGTAGCATAGGTATGCCTTAAGTCATGCAAGCGAATGCGCTTCAAACCTGAATTCTTAACAATACGTCGGAAGACTTTAGACACATACCCGGGATCTGGCAGAGTTCCATCCTCACGAGTAAAGACAAAATCATCCCCTGATAACTGCCCACCAAAGTACTCGGCATTGGATTCCTGCCGTTCATGTAAATATCGCAACAACATCGCCAGTGAGAGAGGCAAGGCCACGATACGGCGTGACCGCTTTGTCTTTGGTTCTTCGTATCGCCACTCTTTCCCGATTTTGTATGCGGTTCGGCGAATAGAAATATTTGGTGACGTGTTATTCAGGTCCATATCGCCCCATTTTAGACCAAGTGCTTCTCCACGTCGAACACCGGTCAGTGCCATCGTGGCGAAGAGCGCATAAAATTCTGAGTTGCCAGCTGCTGTCAGGAAATGATCCAGTTCTTGCATATCCCAGACTTCGGTATCGGCTTTCCTGGCGGCTGGCGGATCGGCAAGTTCAGCAACATTACGTACCAGTTTACCCTTTCGCAAAGCATCATCCAGAACCAGGTGCACGATTCTTAGTAAATATCGGGTGGTAGTGGCCGACTTTCCTGCTTTAACCATATTGGCCATAATGAGATTGAGATCGTCTGGTGTAAGTGCGACAGCCGGTTTAGCTCCGACCTTAGGGATAACATGAGTTTCAAGCATCTGGTGATAGCTATTTAGCGTGATCGGCCTAACGCGATTGGGAGCAATCGTTTCCAGGTAATTCCGACAGAGTGTGGCTACGGTCTCTCGGCTGGGCATTATGAGCATGCCCTTATTGACCTCGCCTATGGCTTCAGTGAGCGCTCTTTCAGCTTTACGCTTGGTAGGGTTGCCGGTCAACCACTTCCGTCTCCATTTCCCTGTTCCCGGATCCTTTATAGATATAACCGGGTAAAACCGACCGTTCTTCTCTGCAATATGTCCTCTCATTATGCCCCCTGTAAATTGTCCATATTCTCAAGCCACTCATTGAAACGCTTGCGCGAAAATATAATAATCCGCCCGACTCTTTTGCATGGAATTTTACCCTCATTGGCCCAAGTGTAAATAGTGTTCTTTCCAATGCCCAAAATTTGCCGAACCTCATCGGCCCGCATTACCGGGTTTTCCTCGTTTTTTATTTGACTCTTCTTGTTACGAGGTTTGTTATGCTTTGCCCCCTTGTCATTCGGGCCGTGGGAACGAGCATGATTACGAATGGAAAGGCTGCTGGACATGTCACTACTTTACTGAAGGAGATGTTTTTCCCTATATGTCTACCTCTGATGCTGCTTTAGAACTTAAAGTATCTAAGAGCACCATTAGAAACTGGATAAAGAAAGGTAAGTTAACAGGTCGAATATTCCGACAAGTCAGAATACAACCTGGAATTTACCCTCCAGCTAGGAAGTACCATATAACAAAAGAGAGTATTGCCCAAGTTCAAAAAGCGCTTAAAGGTGATGATTAATGGTGCATTTTATCTAAGATTATAAACTTCTTCTGTTTTGCTATTAGCACATAGTGATAAGACCTAACCGTCCTGTAACCGCAGACCAGCTAAGAACTGGACAATAGCCCAAATTGTCAAATCATACAA
>JAHJTL010000048.1 GCA_018829775.1 Chloroflexota bacterium
ATTTCCTGGACCGAATTCGAGAGGGAAAAGAGGACCCTCTCCTCCGCCAGGCCTGCCAGGTCTGCGAATATCCGGTCCCCATGGGCGCTGACCTTACCATCGGTCTGATTGGCGCCAACCTTGATACCGGTGTCCTGCTGGTGGCCGGAACGCCGGAGGGGGAGAAAGTAATTCGGGAACTGGGCCTTGAAGAGGTAAAAGCCGGGGATAGGGAGGCAGCGATAGCAAAGCTCGTAGGGGAGAGGGCACGGAAGCGGGAGGAAATGCTGAAGCAAACCCGGGAAGAAGTCCGGGGTCTGGATAAGCTGATGGCGGCTCTTGCCCCCTGCATTAACTGTCACAACTGCAAAACGGCGTGCCCGCTCTGCTACTGCAAGGAGTGTTTCTTTGACTCCCCGGTCTTTGAATTTGAGGCCGAGAAGTATCTGGGCTGGGCGAAAAGAAAGGGTGCCCTCCGTATGCCCAGCGATACGCTTCTCTTCCACCTGACCAGATTGAACCACATGGTGATTTCCTGTGTTGGCTGCGGGCTGTGCACCGAGGCCTGTCCGAATAGTATTCCAGTGGCCGACATCTTCCGTCTGGTGGGATATGAGGTGCAGAAATTATTCGATTATGTGCCGGGCAGAAGCCTGGACGAGGAACTGCCATTGACCACGTTCAAAGAGGAAGAGCTGACCGATATAGGGAAGTAGTATGCAGTACTTGGGTAAAGATGGTGTAGCGGTAATTGAGTCACGCTTCGGCGCGCAGGTGAAAGAAGCCAGCGGCACGGAAATCAACCGCTGTTACCAGTGCCTCACCTGCAGCCTGGGCTGCCCATCGGCCTTTGCCATGGACTATCTTCCCCACCAGATTGTCCGCATGGTACAGCTGGGCCTGCGGGAGCAGGTATTGACCAGTTCCACCATCTGGGTTTGCGCCGACTGCCAGGCCTGCGCCACCAGATGTCCCAACGAGGTTGACCTGGTGAAAATGATGGACGTTCTGCGTGAGATTTCACTGCGGGAAGGACTGGCCAAAGAGCACGCTGTGGCCGATTTTCACCGCATTTTTCTGGGCAACATTGAGCGGTGGGGAAGGCAGCACGAGCTGTCCCTGATTTTGATGCTGAAACTCAAGACAAGGGACCTGTTCAGCGATTTGCTTCCGGGAATGAAAATGCTGCTCAAGGGCAAGTTGAAGTTATTCCCGGTGCGTTTCAGTGAAATAAAAAAGGTCAGGGACTTATTTCGGAGAACAGAAAGATGAGCCAGCAGACGGCAGCAGGTTTGAGGTATGCTTATTATCCCGGCTGCTCCCTGGAGGCAACGGCCAGGGAGTATGACCTGTCGGTGCGCGCCGTCTGTGACCATCTCGGCATTGAGCTGGCGGAGATTCCCGACTGGAATTGCTGCGGGGCATCGTCAGGGCACAGCACCAATCGGCGGCTGGCGAGTACCCTCGCCGGCAGGAACCTGGCGCTGGCCGAGGAGATGAAGATGGACATCGCGGTTGCCTGCCCCGCCTGTTACATCAGGCTGAGAAGCGCGCAAAATGAAATGAAGCAGGATAAGAAGCTGCGCGATGAACTCACACGCTCGGCAGACCTGTCCTATGATGCTCGGTACAGCACCCGACATCTCCTTGACATAATCTGCAATGAAATCGGTCTGGAGAACCTGAAAAACAAGGTGGTGAAACCATTGCATGGCCTGAAGCTGGCGGCCTATTATGGATGTTACCTTGTCCGGCCACCTGATGTAGTCGCCTTCGATGACCCGGAAAACCCGCAGTGCCTGGATACCTTGCTCGATACACTGGGTGCCGAGGTAAGGGACTGGTCCGGCAAGGTGGACTGCTGCGGCGGCAGCCTGTCTTTGAGCAAACGGGATATCGCCAGCCAGATGGTTGGTGAACTCACCGAGATGGCAAGGCGGGCCGGTGCCGAGGCAATGGTCACTGCCTGTCCCCTCTGCCACGCCAATCTGGAAATGCGACAGCGCGGGCTCAATGGCAATAAACTGCCCGTATTCTATTTCACCGAACTCATCGGGCTTGCCCTGGGAATAAAAGAAACCCGGTCCTGGTTTAAAAAACATCTGATTTCACCTTCTGGTCTGTTGACCTCGCTTGGGTTATAATCGAGCGGAGGTTTATATGGCGGAAAAAGAGCGTAAAGCGACCGACAGCGGCGCACCTGCAGAAGCGGAGAGTGCAAAACTCATCCCGGTTTACGTGATGGGCAAAAGGTACATGGTGCCCGAGACGCTCACCATCATGAAGGCGCTGGAATACGCTGGATACCGGTTTATCCGCGGATGTGGCTGCCGGGGCGGCATTTGCGGGGCCTGTGCTACGGTCTACCGCAAGCCGGGAGACTACCACCTTTACGTCGGGCTGGCCTGCCAGACGGTGGTGGAACCGGATATGTATCTGGCGCAGATTCCGTTTTACCCGGCGAACCGGGCCAGCTACGACTTCGAGCAGCTTTCCGCCAGTCCCGAGGAAATATTCAAACTGTATCCCGAGGTGTTTCGCTGCATCGCCTGCAATGCCTGCACCAAAGTCTGCCCGATGGATGTCCAGGTGATGGACGTTATCTCGGCGGTGAAACAGGGCAACATTGAGCGGGCAGCCACCTTATCGTTTAGCTGCATTCAGTGTGGCCTCTGTGTCAGCCGGTGTATGGGGGAATTACCCCAATATCATGTTATGCAGCTGGCGCGGAGAATCTACGGGAGCCGGATTGCGCCGCGGGCACAGCACCTGAACGAAGCGGTCGAAGCGGCCAAGGGTGAAAAATGCCAGCAGGCGCTGGAGAAGATTATGAAGGCTGATATTAAACAGCTTAAAGAAATATATCAGGCCCGGGAAATTGAGCCGGAAATGGCTGACGAGGACTGGACGCCGGCAAAGCGCGATTATCTCTAGGAGGAGAGAATGCCCTATACCGAGGAACTCAAAAGCCTGATAAAAGTGGTGGAGAAGAGCAGGCGGGAGCGGCTGGCGCGGAAGAAGAGGGGAGAGGAATTCCCCAAGATGTCGCCGGATGAAGCCGACGAGATACTGAAGAAATATCATCCCGATTACAAAGAAGAAGGGCGGCGTGAGCTGAAAGTCGGGCCGAGCAAGGGCTACCGAATTGCCCGCGAGTTTGCCGACCTGCTGGAGGCATGGAGCCGGATAAATCCGGACCGGATTGACCTATCCCGCGTGGACCTGGAGACTGATGTATTGATAATAGGTGGCGGTGGTGCCGGAACGGCGGCGGCCATGCTTGCCGAGCGAAGTGGCGCCAGGGTCATACTGGCCACCAAACTCCGCCATGGTGACGCCAATACCATGATGGCGGAGGGAGGCATTCAGGCGGCCACCAAGGTCGAGAAGGACTCAGCCTGCCTGCACTACCTGGACACGGTGGGTGGCGGTCACTTCAAAAACGAACCGGAACTGGTTCAAATCCTGGTCAATGAAGCGCCGGAGGTGCTCAGGTGGCTGGAAAGCCTGGGAGTGATGTTCTCCAAATTTCCAGATGGGAGGCTGCATAGCCTGCACGGAGCAGGGACCAGCCGGAAGAGGATGCATTTCTGCGGCGATATCACCGGCGCCGAGATTATGCGCACCATTCGTGATGAGGCCCGCAACTGGGAGAATATCACCGTTCTGGAATTTTCACCCGCCATCGAACTCCTTTTGAACGAACACGGCCACTGCGCCGGCGCCATACTTTACAATCTGGAAACCGAAGAATACCTGATAGTCAGGGCCAGGGCGACCATTATCGCCACCGGCGGCTGCGGCCGACTGCACGTTCAGGGATTTATGACCACCAACCACTATGGGGCTACGGCTGATGGCGTCGTTCTGGGCTACCGGGCCGGCGTGAAACTCAAGTTGTTGCACACGGTTCAATACCACCCCACCGGCGCCGTCTTCCCCGAGCAGGTTGAAGGCATTCTGATTACAGAAAAATTCCGCGGGGCGGGAGCCAACATAGTCAATAAGGATGGGGAGCAATTCGTCTATGAGCGCGAGCCGAGGGATGTGGAATCGGCCGCCATCATCCGGGAATGTCTGGAAAGGGGAAAGGGCGTTCCCACGCCCGCCGGAAAACTGGGCGTATGGCTTGACTCGCCGATGGTCGATATATTGATGGGCGAAGGTGCGGTGGAGAGGGAGTTCCCGGGCAAGTTCATCGTTTACCGACGTTTCGGCATAGATATTGCAAGGCAACCGATGCTGGTTTACCCCACCCTCCACTACCAGAATGGTGGACTGGAATACAATGCCCGCGGGGAGACGTCCATACCCGGGCTCTTCCTCGCCGGGGAGGTCAGCGGCGGCGTGCACGGCGAAAACCGCCTGATGGGCAATTCCCTGCTCGATGTCCTCGTCTTCGGGCGAATTGCCGGCGAGAGCGCGGCGGACTATGCCAAAGCTAAGGCCAGAGATGGCAAATTGTCACTGCAACACGTCGAAGATTATCAGAAGGAATTGGAAAAAGCCGGCATTGTAACCGACCGGGTGGCCCCGATACTGCTTCCCGACTACGCCAATCCCGAGGTCCGGGAAAGGCATCTTACCGCACGCCATGCGGGGAAATGAGCGCCGCTGATTAGACCACAGCAACGGTATCCGGCATCCGTTCGTATTCTATGTTCAGGCTCGTTCCCAATATCTTATTTATTTATGCGGGTTGGCAGCGGTTCTTGTGATAAAATAAAGCTGTAGTCTTTGATTGTGCAGGATAGATGGAAGGGTTAGATCCGGTAGTAACCATCGCTATTCTTCTGGCAGCTGCTCTGGTTGGCGGTATGGTAGCCCACCGCTTGCGACAGCCAGTCATACTCGGTTACTTGGTAATCGGCGTGGCGGTTGGTCCCCATGCTCTTGGCCTGGTGGATGATTTAGAGTTAATTGAAGCGGTGGCGACCATAGGCGTTGCCCTCCTCATGTTTACGCTTGGCCTGGAGGTTTCAATCGCCCAGCTACGAGAAGTGGGCAGGGTCGGACTTTGGGGGGGCGTTGCCCAGGTTCTGGTCACCTTTGGCTTGGGATTAACCGTAGGCATTGTTTTATTCAAATGGTCTCCAGCCCAGGCGGCACTGTTCGGCTTGATTATCTCGCTAAGCAGCACGGCGGTGTGTTTGAAAATACTGATGGAACGTGGGGAGCTGACTTCGGTGCAGGGCCGAATTATGATCGCCTTCCTTATTTTTCAGGATATCAGCGTGGTGGTGATGATTGTAATTATGCCTCTAATGGGCGGTATGGAAGAAAACATACTGCTGTCTCTGGCTACGGCCGTTGGAAAAGCAGTTCTTTTTATTGGGGTTGCCATCGTGGCCGGCAGGTGGGTGCTCCCTTGGTTGATGGGTAGAGTTGGTGGTGTACGAGCTCGCGAGCTGTTTCTGCTGACCGTTCTGGTCCTGTGCCTGGGCGCCGCGATAGGCACCCAAATTTTCGGGCTTTCCATCGTGTTTGGCGCTTTTCTGGTCGGCATGGTACTGCGGGAAACGAGGTTTGTCCACCAGGCGCTGGCCGAGATTACCCCGCTGCGGGACATCTTTGCCACCCTCTTCTTTGTTTCGCTGGGTATGCTGCTTGACCCCATGTTTTTGGTAAAAAACTGGGCACTGGTGGCGATGATGGTGGCAGTCATCACCGCGTTGAAATTGCTGGTTGTTTTCGGCGTGGTTCGGCTTTTTGGCTACAGCGCGAGGGTAGCCCTGCTGACCGGTGCCGGTCTTTTTCAGATTGGCGAGTTTGGTTTTATTTTAGCTCAGGGCGGCATCAATGTGGGTATCCTATCACAGCAGCTGTATTCCTTGATTCTGGCCAGCGCTATTATCACCATGTTATTGACCCCGCTTTCCATCAGCCTGACCTCTCGGCTATTTCACAGATGGCCCTGGGCACGCGGCGGCAGAAGAATGGCAGCCGGGGAGGTTTCAGCTTCACCCGCCTCTGTACCTGTGGGGATACTTGATAGGGTGGTTGTTGCCGGTTATGGCCGGGTCGGGCAGAACATTGCGCAGGGGCTGCAGGACGCTGGAATCGCCTACCTTGTCATTGATATTGACCCGGAGCGTGTTTCCGAGGCAAGAACAGCCGGCAGGCCGCGAATGTATGGCGATGCCAGCAATGTCCACGTGCTCGAGAAGGCAGGCCTGGATAAAGCACGGGCGTTGGTCATAACCTATCCCGACCCGATGGCGGTGGTGACCACGGCCAAGACCGCATTGCGTATCAACCCCGAGCTCAAGATTCTGGCACGGGTTCACCGTGTGCGGGAGGCAGATATACTTAAGGGGCTGGGGATTACCGAATTGGTCAGCCCCGAATACGAGGCAAGTTTCAGATTCATCAAGAGATTGATAAACATAATTGGGCTGGACAAAGAAGAGCGAAGGCGTATTTTGGCTCTGGTGCGTAAGGACGAGGAAATCGCTGAGTTTAATCCCGACCAGTCAGTATGATTGTGGTGGGCGGTACCGTACGATAGGCAGGAAGTTCACGTATCAAGCCCGTACAGGCGAGCAGCATTGTCGTGTAAAATCATTCGGGCCGCTGCTTCCGCATGCTTTGTAGCCATTAAGCCCAGCTTTGTGGCATCTCCTAAAACCTCGGTCAGAGCGGTTTTGGCCGTCAGGGCGGCAAGCCACGCAATCTCCGGACTTCCATGCCCCCCGCTTCCGATAACAATCTTGGAAAGCGGTGCCCAGGCCATTACGTCCCGATAGCACTCGACAATACGCAGAGATGCCCACGGCGTAACCTGGCTCATGTCCACCCAGACATGGGGAAAAGAGTGCGCAAGCTGCCCCGCCTGCTTCGTCCAGGGATACCCGGCGTGGAGCAGTATAATTTTGGTTTTCAAAAACTCCGTCCGGCATAAAAAGGGAGCCAGTAAAAACGGGTCCGCGTCGTATATGGGGCCATCCCACATTCCGCCGGTGAAACCGCTGTGGAGATGGACGGGCACACCCAGTTCCTGACATTGGAGCAAGGTCGCGGTGAATACAGCGGTGTACAATTTTTTGTAAGCGTCAGCGTCCCCTGCTTTGGCGCGGGGGAAAATCGACTTTGCCTCATCCTCCCAGACCGGCATTGTCCCAAAGCCGACCAGCTCGGCCAGGTGGACTTTCACCCCGATGAAGCCGTCGTTTTTAATCGACCGGTCCAGGGTTTCCTGGAAATCCCGCAGCAGTTCCTGATAGGATTCAGCCTTGACGAGCAGTTTTTGCAGAGGTGGTTCGAACTGGAATAATCTCAATTTGGTGCCCGGTATCAGGTCCAACAGGGGGTCATTGTTGGGGAGACCGGTATCCAGAACCGTGGCCACAATTCCGGCATCCTTGTACAGCAGCCGGCAATACGCGGCAAAGTCATCCGAAGCACGGCGGTTGCGTTCCTGCGCCACCGCATCCAGCTCAGCAGGGCAGTCGAAAACTCTGGATAGCTGGCACACCATGGTGTTGACAATCCCCATATGGCGGAAGTGGTAGCGGAGTTCCTCACTGGCTCCCCAGGCTTTGGGGGCTTTTTCATTGGGAATATCTCCCCTTCCGTGAAAAAACTCACGGGCTAAAAGCTCCGGCTCCAGGACCGCTTTAGCGGGGTCGTAGGGATGGCAATGGTGGTCGATGACGGGAAAGGATGTTAAATCCATCAAGGGTTCATACTCCTTTACTCAATTGGGTTTCGTTACCTGACCTCTTACGTATAAAGCATGATAAATAAAAGGCGGAGGCTGAATGCCTCCTTTCAGGCTATTATATTACGCCTCAGGTATTGAATAAGTCAATATTATTTACTAATAAGGGGGAGCTAGTATTAGCTCCCCCTCAACTTATTATCTTTCTACTTTACCAGCCGTCAAGAATAAAGGCTCTGCCCGGCTTGATAATAGGAAAAAATGGTGGGCAGTACAGGGATCGAACCTGTGACCTCCTGCGTGTAAAACAGGCGCTCTAACCAGCTGAGCTAACCGCCCCAATGGCGCGCTTGGCGGGGCTTG
>JAHJTL010000049.1 GCA_018829775.1 Chloroflexota bacterium
ATGCGAAAGGCCTCCACCATCTGCTTCACCCGTTCCATCTGGCTAACCAGCTCTGGGGGGGTCGGGGGGCGGTGTGCCTTATACTGGTCGAAAAGCTGGTGGCGGAAGGTGGGACCTTTTTTATCGAAGGCGATGGCATAGTGGGTGGGTTTGAGCTCATTCAGGGTCTTGAGCAGCATCTGGGTAAAGCCGTATACGGCGCTGACGATTTCTCCGGTCTTGCTTACGGTCAATCGTACCGGCGACCTGCTTGACTGGAAGGCATGGTAAGCACGGTGGATGATAGCATTGCCATCGAATAGAACCAGGAGCGGCCTTTTCATAATTAAATTATAGCAGAGCGGGGGACGGTAAAGAAGGGATGAGGAGGGGATTAGTCCGGCGCAGACTGCTGCGGGAGCTTCTCGTCCTGGTAGCACTGGCGGACATATCTGTAGATTTCAGCACCGGTGGCGGTCAATGGCCCGGCCAGCAGGAGTCCCCAGAAGCCAGCGATGTAGGCACCCAGGACAAGCATAAATATCATGGCAGCGGGATGGATGCGCAGATAGCCGCCCTGAATTCGGGGCACCAGCAGGCCGTTCTCCAGTAGCTGGACGGCCAGGAAAAGAACGATGACCCAGATTACCTTGTCCGGAGCCACGGCCAGGGCAATTATCGCTACCACGCCGCCGCTTATCCATGGGCCGAGCGTCGGGATGAGTTCTCCAATACCGGCCAGAATGGCCAGCACGGGGGCAAAGGGTATTTTCAAGATAAGCAGGCCGATAAAAACAAGATAAGCCACAATCAACCCGAGCATCAACTGAGCACGGATGTAGCGCCCGAGGACTCTTTCGATTATGCTGACCAGGTTCCTGGTGTGCTCGGCGACTCCGGGATTGAAAGCCGAGTAAATGTAATTTCTGAGCTTATCAGAATCCTTCAGAGCGTAGAAGAGGAACAACGGTAATGCTGCCAGACCGAGCACGAGGCTGAAAGTCTCCGGCACAAAGGAGACGCCCTTGACCAGGGCATCCCGAATGGCATTGCCCAGTCCCACACCGGCTTCCAGAAGTGCCCTGTCCACCTCGCTGCGGATCTCTGGTGGAAACTGCTCCCTTATGACTTCAAGCCATTCCTGTATCTGATAAAGGCTTTTGCTCAGGAAATAGGGGGCACCGGTGGCCAGGTTAAGAGAGGCATCTATAACGGCGGTAGCGATGACATAGGAGAAAGTGGCCAGAAGCGTAAAAAGAATGAAAAATACGATGAGAATGGAAAGGACACGCTTGAATCCCAGCCACTTTCCCGGTCCGGGAAACTTCATTTCCAGCCAGTTAATAATCGGGGCCAGGAGGTAAGCAAGCACCAGCCCAAGGGCAAATGGCAATATAACCGTTCTCAGAAGGTAAAAGAGCCAGAGAAATATGGCCGCGCTGAGTACCAGAACGACCATTCGCCAGTGCTGGCTGAAGAAGTTAGTCATTACAGATACAATTCTCCCAATAACTTACCGGAGATAAGTTCAAGAGACTGAAAATAAGGGTAATGAGGAACTGGCTGGTTATTCGCTTGGTTTTCTTCGGCCCAGCTTCTCTTCGACGCGGTGTTCGGCGGCGACGGCAGCTTCCCTGGCCTTCTCTGCGGTCTCTTTTGCCTTCTCGGCAGCGGTCTCAGCCTTTTCCTTCAACATGGCCCGGGTTTCACTTCCCGGCTTGGGCGCGTATAGAAAGCCAATTGCCACGCCAATAACAGCTCCAAAAAGAAATCCAACAGCAAAACTGGCACCGGTATCTTTTTCAGCCATTTCTACCTCCCTCCTTTCTTCTGGCAAAGCTGCTGAACAGGCCAGCTACCTGCCGCACGCCCTGGACAAAGGCAGCCAGCTGTGCCAGTGGCCTTGATACCTCTTCCTCAACGGTGGCGGAAATGTTCTCAACTCGTTTGGCGGTAGACTTTGCCGAGTCAAGTATCGGTTTCACCTTGCGGTATAGCATAAAAGCCAGGATGCCGATGCAAATGACCACGAGGGTGACGCCAAAGCCGAGGATTACTATTGCCAGGTCACGGAACCATTCAATACCCACGGGTTCTTACCTCCGTTAACAACAGATTACCATAATAGTGTAGCTGTCTTGTCAAGCAATGTAAAGAGGTGACCCGTTAAAAGTCAGGCAGCGGTGCTCTGGTAACCGGTCTGAGGAAGGAAGTATCGTTGTGCCTGGTGAGGACAAACTGCTCGTTCTGATAGGTGAGAATGGAGATGCCACAGGTATCCTGCCTGATTTTCCAGAAATGGCTGTTGTCCAGTCCCAGCAAGGCGCAGAGCATGACTTTGTTCACCACCCGATGCCCGACGATTATTATAGTGCCCCCGTGATTTGTTATAATCTTATTACTAACTCGAGTGACTCTTTTTCTGACATCATCCAAGGTCTCGCCACCGGGCATCCTGACCTGCTCGGGATGAGTTATCCATGTGGTGTATAGTTCTCCGTATTTCTCTTTCACTGCCTCATGTGATAGTCCCTGCCACCTGCCGAAGTTGAAGTCGATGAGGTCAGGTTCAACGTTTACTTTAAGTTTATGGGGATTGGCGATGATTTCGGCGGTTTTCAGCGCCCGTTTCAGGGGACTGGAGTAAATGGCTTCAATGGTTGATGTTCTTAAATATCCGGCCAGCAGTTCCGCCTGTTTTACTCCGGCTTCATTTAAATCGATGTCAATCTGGCCCCGGAATACCTCGGCCACATTCCATTCCGTTTCACCGTGTCTGACAAGAATAATCTCGGTCATTGTTCCCTGTCCTTGCTTTCCAGAGTTCCGGCTTGACATTAGCCGATTCAAACACGTGCCAGATAATGGATGATAGCATTTTATTATCAGGCGCCAGAAAGAGGTGGCTGGAGCAGCGGCAGTCGCTGGCGCCAAAATTGGGGACAGACTTAAACTGTGTGTCAAGTGCTCGGGCAACGGCACATTCTGCCCTCGTTTCCGTTTCCTCGACAATGACTTCGGTTACGGGTGTTTCCGCTAACAGGTAATCTATGTGCCAGTGTCGCTTTTTAACATTTCTGAGGTGCCGGTTAACTCTGGCTTCGATGCCACCTAAAGCTGAGCCCACATAAGCGTAGTAACCGCCGGAGAAGTGAACCGGAGGGCGATTGCCGATGGATATCTGGCGCGGGCGGGGAAGGTGCATGATGAGCGCGTATATCCCTTTCACTTATGATTTTTCCACTTTCTCAACTTCTATGGTACATTCGGTTACCAGTGCGGCGAAAGCACCGATGGCAGCCAGTATTGGGGCCGCCATAATGCCCAATGCCGCCGCCGGAGCTCCGATGGAAAGTGGAATCTCAATGATGGTCCTGTCTTCGTGAACCAGGCGCACCTTCCTGATATTGCCTTCGTGGATAAGTTGCTTCACCTTTTCTACGATTTCGCTTCCGGAAACATGGAATTTTTCCGTTTCTGCCATCTTCACCTCCTGAACCTACTGCATATTAGATAGGATACACAAAATGTGTCAAGAAATCGACTCAAAATGCCTTTCGAATATACATTTTTTCGTGATATACTGTAGGGCAAAGCAGGGAGGATATATTGAAAAGTAAGGACTTTCTTTCTATAGCTGACCTGAACCGTGAGGACATAACATTGCTTATCTCCCGTGCCGTGGAACTGAAAGCTGAAGGCTGGAATAATTCTCTTAATGAGAAGGTATTGGCCCTGGTATTTGAGAAACCGTCGTTAAGGACACGGATGAGCTTTGAGATTGCCATGCTTCAGCTGGGTGGAAATGCCATCTATCTGTCTCCCGCGGAGGTTGGCCTGGGGGGGCGAGAGTCAGTGCCGGATGTGGCCCGGGTTCTTTCCCGCTACGCGGATGCCGTTGCTGCCCGAACCTTCTCACATAAAACGCTGGAGGTGCTGGCACAGTACGCGGACGTGCCGGTGATAAATGCCCTGTCTGACCTGGAACATCCCTGCCAGGCACTGGCCGACCTGCTTACCATTTACGAAAAGAAGGGTGAGCTTGAAGGGCTGGCCCTGGCTTATGTGGGCGATGGCAACAACGTGGCGCACAGCCTTATGCTGTCGTCGGCGCTGGTTGGCATGAATTTCCGGATTGCCTCACCGGCTGGTTATCGGGTTCGCGACGATTTACTGGAACTGGCACGTAGTTATGCCATGGAGAGCGGCACGGAAATAATGTGCACGGAGGACCCGCGCCAGGCGGTGCGTGAGGCGGACGTTATTTATACGGATGTATGGACAAGCATGGGCCAGGAAACCGAAAGCGAGAAGCGGCGCCAGGTGTTCACTGCATACCAGGTAAACGATGACCTTGTATCGCTGGCCGGGGAAGATGCTATACTGATGCATCCGTTACCCGCTCATCACGGAGAGGAAGTGGCAGAAGGTGTTCTCGATACTCCGCAGTCGGTGGTCTTTGACCAGGCGGAGAACCGAATGCACCTGCAAAAAGCGTTGCTCGCGGATATGCTGGGCGGTCTGGAAATATCACTGATGAGTTACGAGTAAGGGGGACGGTATGTATACACTGAGGATAATCGTCAACCGTGGCTGGTACCCGGCTCTGATAACAGTGCTGGCAGTGCTCGGTATTCTATATCAGTGGCCGATTGAGTGGGTAGCACCGGCACTCATCTTTATTCTGGCTCTCGGCCTGGTAGTAACCGTGATCAGGGCCAGAGAGCGGCAGCTGGAACGTGCCGTGTTCAGGCTGCGGCAGCTGTCCGAATATTTTCATCGCCGCTTTATGGGAGACTCAACGCTGTCTATTTTCGTCATTATCGACAGCCTTTTCAATATCGATAATCCGAAACTGTGGGACTGGGCCAGGGCCTGTGATATGTCACAACGCATTTTCAATAGCTGGAGTGGCAGCTTCATCGACCGCATGGAAAGTGATATTGGCGTTACCAAGCTGGCCGATTATTTGTCCGCGTACCTCAACGAACTGTGGCAGATAACCAGTCATTATCACGACTTTGTGGAGCAGTTTTATGAAATCGCAGTGAAGGTGGAGGTTCCACAGGAGACACTCGACCAGTACTCTAAATTCGTTATGGAGTACAATGCCTTTGTCCAGAACTTCCGTGAACATGTCACCGAGTTAAAGAGTATTGCTCGAACTGGAATTGAGCCCCCAAGTATAAAACTGGCTCAGGAAGTCGTCAAGACGGGGTAAAGAGCATGGCGGCAGGCAAGCCAATCGTGGCGATTGTGGGTCGGCAGAATGTGGGCAAGTCCACGCTGCTCAACAGGATGGTGGGGAGGCGGCTGGCGATTGTCGAGAATCTACCGGGCACAACCAGGGACCGGGTAATTGCTTCTGTAAAATGGCATGATGTGGAATTCACTGTTGTCGATACCGGTGGTCTGGAATTTGACGCCCGTTCCACGGTAGCCCACGGTGTACAGGAGCAGATAGGGACAGCGATTGCCGAGGCTGATGTCATTGTTTTCCTGGTGGATGTAAAGAGCGGGATAATCACTGACGACATGGAGATGGCAGACAGGTTGCGTCGAGTGAAAAAGCCGGTGCTGCTGGCGGTCAACAAGGCGGACAATGAAAAGCTGGAGGTCGGGGCGGTGGAGTTTTACCAGCTCGGGCTGGGGGAGCCAGTCGTCATCAGCGCCTATCATGGACGCGGCATTGCGGAACTTCTGGACCGAATCACTGTCCTGGTACCAATGCCGCTGACGATTGCGGCAGAGCCGGAGCTCATGAAGATAGCCATTGCCGGTCGGCCCAATGTGGGCAAATCAATGCTGCTCAATGCACTGGTCGGCGAGAAAAGGGCCATCGTGGATGACGCCCCGGGAACGACCCGTGATGCCACTGATACCGTAGTTGACTTTGATGGGCACAGTGTGTTACTTATTGATACGGCCGGTATACGGAAGCGGGGACGGATAGGGAGGGGAGTGGAGAAGTACAGCGTGCTCCGTGCGCTGCGGGCTGTTGACCGGGCGGATATAGTCTTGCTGGTGCTGGATGCTATGGAGATGGTAACCGCTCAGGACATGCACATCGCTGGCTATGTTCAGCAGGCGACCAAAGGGGTGGTGGTGGTGGTCAACAAGTGGGACATGGTGGCAGAGAAGAATTTGGTCGAGTGGGACCGGTATCTTAGAAGTCAGCTGAAATTTATACACTACGCACCGGTCATTTATACCTCGGCGAAATATGGGGAGGGGGTGGACAGGATAATACCGGAAGCCAGCCGAATCTACCAGAACAGATTGAGAAGACCGGCCACAGCCGTGGTTAATGATGTTGTTCAGCAGGCGGTGGCGGCCCATGTGCTGCCGCGTAAAGGCAGCAAACGGTTGAAAATACTCTACGCTACCCAGGCGGAAGTGAATCCGCCGACTTTCGTTTTCTTCGTCAATGATGCGAAACTGGTGCACTTTTCCTATCACCGATATCTGGAGGGCAAGTTGCGTCAGGCATTTGACTTCGCTGGAACGCCGCTCCGTTTGGTCTTCAGGACAAGGGGGGAAAAGCCATGATTGTTGCCAAATTCGCTGCCGTGGCCCTCATTGGCTACTTCCTTGGCGCCGTCCCCTTCGGTGTGATGATAGCGCGGCGAAGCGCAAAAGTGGATGTTACCAGCTACGGAAGCGGCAAGACCGGCGCCACCAATGTTCTGCGAGTAGCCGGGAAAAAAGCCGCGGCTGCCGTTGTCGTTTTTGATGTTCTCAAAGGCTTTCTGCCGGTTGTGTTTGCCGCTTTGATATTCAATGGCGAATATGTGCTTAGCGGCAGCTCGAGCCCTTGGTTGCTTTCGAGAAGTGCTCAGGTACTGGCGGCACTGGCAGCGATTGCCGGCCACAAATGGTCGGTGTTTCTTCACTTCGGGGGAGGGAGGGGTGTGGCGACCTTCTTCGGAGGCTTGATGGCCCTGTGTCCGCCGGCAGCGCTTTTCGGTGGCGAAATACTGTTTCTAGGCGCATGCCTGACCAGATACGCATCGCTCGGTTCGATATCGGGGGCGGTTGCTGCTTATGCCATACTGATTCCTCTTACCATACTCAATGGGTTCCCCGTCGAATTCCTGGTTTACGCACTCGTAGGTGCGGTCTTCATCATCGTCGTTCACCGCGATAATATCGGTCGGCTGCTGGCCGGCAAGGAGCGCCGCATCGGTGAACGGGTCAAGATGTAAGAACAACCGCCAACCTCAGACTCAAAAAGCAAGGCCTTCCTAAATATCTGCAATTGAGTTAAAATAAGTTATGCTCAAGGTCGGCATCATTGGTACTACCATATGGGGCATTACTCTGGCCGTCATCCTGGCGGGAAAAGGCATAGATGTCGGTTTGTGGGCGCGAACCAAGAAGGAAGCCGATGAACTGCAGGACATCGGCCCTGACCCGGATGAAACACCGGATGTAGCCTTTCCCGCCAACGTTCTCATCACCCACGAGATGGAGGCAGCCCTTGATAAGGCCAGGGCGGTTATTCTGGTGGTGCCTTCCCAGTCAATGCGACAGAACACCAAGCTGATAGCGGGCCACATTTCGAAATCGATGCTCGTGGTCAGTGCCGCCAAGGGGCTGGAGATTGGCAGCGGCAAACGTATGTCGCAGGTTATCGCCGAGGAGATAAACCCCCGTTTTCACGCCAATATATGTGTTATCTCAGGCCCTAATCTGGCCAGGGAGATTTTACGCGGCCTGCCGGCAGCTACGGTGGCTGCGGCTGAAGATGGCGCAGTGGCGAGGCAGGTGCAGAGAATGCTCACCACCCCGAACCTCTGTGTTTTCAGCAATATGGACGTTGTCGGGGTGGAGCTGGGTGGGGCACTCAAAAATATCATAGCGCTCGGTGCCGGTATCGCTGATGGGTTGGGCTATGGCGACAACGCCAAGGCTACTTTTATGACACGGGGTTTGACCGAGATCACGGCGCTCGGTGTTGCCATGGGGGCGAATCCGCTTACCTTCTTGGGGTTGGCTGGGCTGGGCGATGTTATCACCACCTGTGCCAGTCCGTTGAGCCGCAACCATTACGTTGGCGTGGAATTGACCAAAGGTCGTTCTGTGTCGGAAATAGTGAGCACCATGAGCGGCGTCGCCGAGGGAGTAACGACTACGCTGGTGGCCCGCAATCTGGCCCATAATCTCGGCCTGGAAATGCCGATTACGGAGAGAATATACCAGGTCCTTTACGAGAACGCTGACCCTAAAGACATGGCGGCGGAGATGATGGGTGGCAATGTGCGGCACGAGTTATCCGGAAGGCGCTGGCGGCTGTTCTCTTTATTCAAACGGCGGAAAAAACCGCAGAAAAGCGGTTAACCATACCATTACATGTAACCGACGCTGAATCAAGAAGCAGGTTTTTTGCCGTCCCTTTTTGCCCGGCCAAGGATATTTGACAGTTCCTCAAAGAGCTTGCGCTGCTCTTTGGTCAGTGATTCCGGCGTAACCACCAGAAGCTTCACAGTCTGGTCGCCATGGCCGTTCCTGCGCAGGTGAGCGATGCCCTTGTTCTTCAGACGGAACTCTCTCCCCGTCTGGCTCCCGGAGGGGATGGTGATTTTCGTATCGCCGTAAAGGGTGGGTATTTCAATCTCGTCGCCGAGCGTTGCCTGGGCGAAGTTTATCGGCAGTTCGTAGATGACGTCGTCGCCGTCCCTGACGAACAGTTTATGCTCCAGCACCCCGATGTTCACATAGAGGTCGCCCGAAGAGCCGCCTCTCAATCCCATATCCCCCTCACTGCTCAGGCGTATCTGGGTGCCATCCTGTATGCCGGCTGGAATCTTGACCGAGATGCGGCGCTTCTGTTTCTCCCGACCGCTTCCCTTGCACTGTTGACACGGTTCGGATATAACCTGTCCCTCGCCCTGACAGCGGTTGCAGGCGGTCGTGTTGATGAAGCTACCGAAGAGGCTGCGCTGGACGCGTCGTACCTGGCCGGTGCCGTTGCAGTTCGGACAACGAACCGGCTGACTGCCTGGTCTGGCACCGGTGCCGTGGCAGGTGGCGCACAACTCGGTGCGCTTTATTTCGATTTCCTTCTCGCACCCGAAAGCGGCTTCTTCAAGCGATATAGTTGTTTGGTATTGCAGGTCGGTGCCATGTTGCGGGGCGTGGCGGGTGGCGTACCTCATACCGCTGAAGAAAGTTTCAAAGATATCGCCGAAACCACCGAAGTCAAAGCCCTCAAACCCGCGGGTGAAAAAGCCATCCGTGTCAACGTGACCGAAATGGTCATAACGGGCGCGCTTGTCCGGGTCGGAAAGCACCTCGAAGGCTTCGTTTATTTCCTTGAACTTCGCCTCCGCCCCGTCATCGCGGTTGCGGTCAGGGTGGCACTTGAACGCAAGCCGCCGGAACGCCTTTTTAACATCCTCCGCGGTGGCATCCCTTGATAAGCCCAGGACTTCGTAATAATCTCTTTTCGTTGCCATTTCGGTTTCTTTGTTGCTGGTTCAAAAGGCGCAAATCACATTTGAAAAACGTCTTCTGTGCGTAATTCCTCTACTATGATACTAACAATACCGCTATCAACTGTCAAGGAAAAAGCGACAAAACGCCATTGACTGATATAGAACAAATGTGCTAATTTTGTTTTGCATGGTTTAGGTAATGGGTCGCAGGGCCAGAGTGAACAGATATGGGCACAATGACAGCCGATTATCCCAGCGAAGAAAAATTATCGAGGAATGAGAATGATTTACCGCCGGAGTTCTGCCATTACCGGGATGAGGGGTGTGACCTCGCTGCCTCATGTCTCAGCTGTCCCTATCCACAGTGCGTCTATGAACAGCCCGGCGGCAGGCAGCGCTGGTTGAAAATGATGCGGAATCGTGAAATAGTCAGGCAATTCACCAGAGAAGGTAAAGCGATAAGAGAGCTGGCCTTAATGTTCGGAATAAGTACCAGAACGGTGCAGAGGGCGCTCGGCAAAACGCTGATAAAAGGAGAACGGTCGGAAAATGAATGAAACGCTTCCGATGCAGCTGGCAAAACTGGACCTTGGCCGTACCAAGGGTTACCAGGAGCTTCTCGACTTCTATTACGGACGGCAGTGGTCAGGCAGGGAGAGAAGGGGAGAAAGACGCCTCATCTTCAACTACGCCAAGGTTTTTATCGATAAGATTACCTCATACCTGATGTCGGGCATTCACTTCGCCGTTGATGCCGCGGAGGATTCGGAAGAAGCGAGAGACAGGGCCCAACAGGCAGAGGAAGCTCTATACGGTGTTTATGAGGAAAATAACCTGGAGCAGCTCGACCTGGACACGGAAATCGATTGCGCCATACTCGGCGATGCCTGTTACAAGGTCATCTGGGATGCGGCGGAAAAGAAGGTCAGGGTAACCGCTCCCGATGTCCAGGGCATCTACGCCTGGTGGCTCGGAGACGATACCTCCAGGGTATGGCGGGTCGCTTCCAAATATATCTTATCGGCGGAGGAAACCGAGCTCCTTTATCAAATAAGGCCCAAGAACAAGAGGGCCACCGTGGTCGAGATATGGACAGAGCAGGACTTTGAGCTGTATCTGGACAACGTTCCAGTGGAACAGAAACCGAATCCGTACGGATTCATTCCCTTCATTATTTACCCCAATTTGCGCGAGCCCAAGAAATTCTGGGGCGTGTCCGACCTGCCCCAGATAATGGAGTCGCAGCGTGAGTTGAACCGGGCGATGAGCCAGCTATCACGGATACTGGAACTGTCCGGCAATCCAATCGCAGTCCTGGAGAACGTGGAGGAGTCCGAGGATATCGCCATCAGGCCCGGCGCTGTGTGGAACATACCGGAGGACGCCAAGGCCTACCTGCTCGACCTGCTTCAGGGCGGCGGCGTTAACCTGCACATCAATTATATCGACCTGCTGTATCGCACCCTGCATGATATTTCGGAATCGCCCCGCTCCGCCTTCGGGGGCACGGAGAGGGACCTGTCCGGGGTGGCGCTGGAAATCGAACTTCACCCCTTGCTACAGAAGGTACGGAGAAAACGAATCATCCGCAACGCGGTATACAACCGTCGGAATGAGATGATTTTAAAACTGCTGAAAAAGTATCGGGGCGCGGACTTCGGCAGAAACCATCTGCGGGTGGTGTGGAGCCACGTGCTACCTCAGGACATAACCCGCCAGGTAAACAATGAACAGGTCCTCGTCCAGAACGGCATTCATTCCCGAAAGCGTGCCATGGATGAGCTGGGGATAAGAGACCCCGATAGCGAGTTCGAGCGATGGCTTGAAGAGCGGGAGGCCATTCTGAAAATGAACCGGCAGCTCAATGCCAGACCGTTGAGAAACGAAAAGAGAGAGAGGGCTTTGACGGCTCAGGCGGAGGGTGTTGAGGAATAACCAGCAGGAGGCATAACGGTGGCTGATGAAGAAAAAGAACTGAACGATGAGCTTGAAGCACTTCGCGGGGAACGGGAAAGCCTGAAGCAGGAGAAAGAGGTGCTCAATAGTGAGCTCGAGGCCAGAAAAACAACCATAGGCGAACTTCAGGAGGCGCTGGCAGCCAGGGATACTGAAATCGCTGGCCTGAAGCAGACAATTGCCGAAGCAGAAGGGAAACTGGCTGAAATAAACGATTCGCTGTCCCAGGCAGTGGCCAGCTACCGGGAAATGGTGGCGGCGGCGCATCCGGAAATACCGCCCGAGCTCATAGCCGGCGATTCGGTTGAAGCGGTGGATGAATCCCTGCAGAGCGCCAGAACCCTGGTCGATAGGGTGAGGCAGGGGATTGAGGAGGAAACTTCAAGGACCCGGGTGCCGGCCGGGGCACCGCAGCGGGCACCGCTCGACCTGTCGGTTCTGTCTCCGAGGGAAAAGATCGAATATGCAATAGGAGGTAAGCGATAAATGGCTTTGACACTTGCAGAAGCGAGTAAACTTTCCAATGACATGCTGCTCCAGGGGGTGGTGGAGACCATTATCAAGGAATCACCCATCCTGCAGCAAATGCCCTTCATTGAAATCGTCGGCAACGGGCTGACCTATAACCAGGAAAAAACCCTGCCCAGCGTTGATTTCTATGACGTCGGTGATACCTGGGCCGAGTCCACACCCACCTTTGAACAGATAACCGCCAACCTGAAGATTATGGGTGGGGATGCCGATGTGGACAACTTTCTCAAGACAACCCGGAGCAATATCCAGGACCTGGAGGCGGCGGTGGTGGAGCTGAAGGCCAAGGCGGTCAAGGACAAGTTTGAGGAGATTTTCATCTATGGCGATAGCGCGACCTCGGCCAAGCAGTTTGACGGCATCAGATTGCTGATTGATACCACCACGGCCAGCGACCAGGTCATCGCCATGGGAGATACCGGGGCCACTCTCACCCTGTCAAAACTCGACGAACTCATCGATGCCGTCAAGGGTGGCAAGCCGAACATGTTGATTATGAGCCGTCGGTCACGACGCAAGCTCAACGCGCTGGTCAGGGCCAGCGGCGGACTGGTGGACAATGACCGTGACCAGTGGGGCAACTTTGTCCAGCTCTGGGATGGCATTCCCATTGGCGTCAATGACTGGATACTGGACACGCATACGCTGAGCGGCGGCGTAGAGACCGGGACCACCGGCGGCGACTGCTCCACCATATATGCCGTACAGTTCGGTGAGTGGGCGCTCTGCGGCCTGACCGCCCCCGGCGCCCTGACTGTTGAGCCTATCGGCTCAATGGAGAGCAAGGACGCCACCCGTACCAGGGTCAAGTGGTACGTCTCGATGGCGCTGTTCAGCTCGGTCAAGGCGGCAGCGTTAATCGGCGTAAAAGATTAAAAAAGTAGCGGGGGAGGGGATTACCCTCCCCCGCCTTTCGAGGAGGTAAAAGATGGTACTGGCAGTAGTTGAGCATACGGAATACTCCTTTGCCAAAGGAAATTTGACCTCGGACGGCATCCAGTGGTCGGCGGAGGTGGATACAACCACCCCGGACACCGATGTTGAGGTCGAATGCGTCACCGTCAGGCCGCCAGCACTCGGTGAAGTGATCGAGGTCGAGTTCGGCCTGACAGCAGCCTTCCGGGCTGTGTCTTCGGCCACGGCCGACCTCACCTATAAGTGGCAGGCGAGGAACAAAGGCGGCACCTGGGTCGACCTGCACAGCGCGGTCACCAAGACGGATATCGGCACCGGCTACGTTGAGGAGACGCGGAGCGGTCGCTTCAAGATGGTCAGCAACTTCGATTCCCTGCCTTTCGAGGTCAGGCTGGTTATCCAGTGCAATGAGGCGAACGAGGGCCGGGCCAGGGTTAAAAACTCGAGCTATATCCGGGTAATATATTCGGCTTCGTGAGGTGGGAAGTGAACTTTATCTTTGACCCCAGTCTGGTGCTTTATCTGCCATTGTATGAGCGGGATGGCGTATCATTTGCGTCAAGAGATGCCTACGGGCATTCGTGTTCCGTTACCGGTGCATCGTGGCGACCCTGCGGGCATTATTTCGACGGCACTGATGACCGAATTGTAGTCGCTCACCATCCGGCTTTCAATCTTGGCACCGGTGACTTCAGCCTTGAAATCTGGATAAGGGCATCTTCAGGCGGTGGCGCCATACAGCGCATGATTTCCAAACAGGCTGCGGCGTGGCTTTTCTTCCGCCTTATCGGGGGGAAAGCAACCCTGTCTATCAAAGATGGCACGAACGAGCAGACGGTAACCGGCTCAAACGATTTAAAGGATGATATATGGCATCACCTTTCTGCAACCGTGGATAGGGACAGTTCTACAGGGTTTATGCTGTCCGTTGACGGTGAAACTGATGCGACCGATGACGCCACCGGCGTTGGTTCGATTTCCAACACCACCGCTCTGCAGATTGCCCGATTTTCGGGAGGGGCTGAGTACTTCAAAGGTGATATTGGCGAAATCAGAATCTACCGCAGGTTGCTAACACCATTGGAAATGAAGCGCAACTACCTGGCAACGAAATGTAGGTATCGATGAAGCACCGGGTAAGGATTGATATGAGCTTTGACAGCAAAGCTGATGCCCAATCATTAATGGACTTCGCTAAAAAAGTAAGCGGTAAAGCGGTCAGCATTAGTGAGGGCAGTGGTGGTGAGGAGATTTCCTTTTGTGACATGGAGCTGTGCCGCCATGATGAGGGCCTGCCATGCACGAAGCTGGAGAGATTAGAAGTCAGAACCGCTGCTATCTAAATAAAGGGGAAGCTGGAAGGGGCGAAGCCCCTTCAAAAATCCTCATCCCCCTCTCCTTCAAAGGAGAGGGGGATTAAGTAGGGGTGAGGTAATTATGAATCTAAGTGATATGAGAGCACTTGTCCGGCGGGACCTCCATGATGAAGATTCCGGTAACTATCGCTGGACGGATAATGAGCTGGACCGGCACATCTCGCGTGCCGTTAAAGACTTCTCCGAATATCTACCAGACGAGCAGACGGCGACTAAAGCGACCACCTCCGGCTCGCGGGAGCTGGATATAACGAACCTTTCCGACAGGGTAATGGTGGTGGCGGTTGAGTATCCGGTGGACCAGTTCCCCAAACATTACCAGAGGTTCTCGCTGTGGGGAGACACCCTGACCATATTGGGCGAGGAAATCCCGGACGGGTCCAATGCGTATGTTTACTACGGCAAACTGCACACTCTTGATGCCAGTAGTTCCACCATCCCTGGCCAGTATGAGGACCTGGTGGCTGCTGGCGCTGCCGGTTATGCCGCCATCGAGTGGGCCATCTTTGCCGTCAATCGGGTGAATGTCGGTGGTGGCATAACGCCAAAGGAGTTTCTGACCTGGGGCAGGGAAAGGCTTAATTCTTTCCGGCAGGAACTGAGGCGACTGGGAAGGAGAAATCGCGTCAGGAACAGCAATCTGTACCGGCCGTACTATCCAGCAGTATCAAAGTCAACTGATTACGGTCCCTGATGTGAGGCAGCCATGACAAAACGAACGACGCGTACAAGGGGAGGTCTGCCCCGACAGGCATTTGCTATCGTTGGCGATGCAGAGAACCCGGATACCTGGCGTTTGCCACACCATAAGAAAAACATTGGCCGGGCTTTAAAAGGTGTCCTGGATATCGAGCGGACCGTTGATTGGAATCAGGCCGCGGCCGCAGTTAGTGCGCTGTCCCCGATATATCTGTGTAAAAGAGTTCATGCCAGTCCGGAAGAGATTCTTGAAGCCGCCACTCACCTCGCGGAACATTATCGAAAGGGAAATAAGCAGCTGCCGGATATTCTGGCGGCACTGGTGTAAGGAGAAGAATGCGAGACCTCACGGCAACACTGCTGGCGGCACAGAAACAGGCGACGGCAATTCCCTATGTTAAGGTGGAGGCCAGAAGTAAAATTGCTGGCGTGGTGAGGCTTGACTGGACCAGGCTGTATACCGGCTCTGAGGATGATTATTACCATGCCGTGGCCATGCCTGGTGATGGCTCTCTCATTCGCGTCAGGGTAACCCTGCCGGGTGACTCCCGCAAGCTCTACCGCCAGCGGGTACCTGACCCTGTACCAACGAGCGACTTCAGCCAGTGGACATACACTAACCAGCTTAACGTGGCCGCGGTCGCCTGTGCTGCGGTGGGGGCTGAGGTTTCTATTCTCTGGATAGACGGCGTCAACCGCAAGATCCAGCGGATAAAGAGCACGGATTATGGTGTGAACTGGGGAAGTCCGGAAGTCATTGACTATAGCCCGACGACCAGCATCGGTGGTCTGGCGGCTGCTTACAAACCGAACGGCGACCTGGCAATCCTTTTCGCTGACCAGACGACGCTGTACGTGAAGAAGAATATCAGTGGTCAGTGGCAGCAGCGCTCCGTCTGGGATAAAAACACCGGTGACTTATCCGGTGTCGCCGCTGTCTATGATAACGACTGGAATCTGCTCGTCACCGGTAAAGATTCATCGGATAACTTCAAGCTGTGGTCGCTTATTTACGGTGACGGTGGTGATGTCTCGGCGGGAAGCTGGTCAGCATTAAAGGAGCTGGCATCAGCGCCATCGGGTGGTGAATTTGAGTACCTTCAGCCTTTTCTGGATAAGCCGGATGTCTACCGCGGTTTCTTTGTGGAGAAGTTTTCTGGCATCCAGGCGTACGACCGTCCTTTCTGGTCGCATACAGTTCCGGATGCCAAATTCATTGACAATCTGTGGCGGGAGCCGGTGCCATTCAATCTGTCGTCAGAATATGGTCTCGCCATAGCGCACTACGGTGACTACTGCTGGCTTTCCTGTCCAGCGGGTGTGTGGCGCGCCAAAGCAACCGTTCAGAGCCTTGACCTGACCGATGATGTGCTGGCGGTGCGGCAGGAAGCAGGGGAGACATCGGGCAAGCTTGCCGTGGAGCTGAGAAACGATGCCGGGCAGTACGCCTCACCGGGGCAGGGAGACCTGTCTGTTCTCGACATCGGCTGCCAGCTTGACTTCAGCCCCGGTTACCGGACAGACAACGGCGATGAGGTAAGCGTTGGGCAGGCATACTGTCTTGAAGGATATGAGCATACCAGTGCCGGTGGTATAGCCAGCCTGATACTCCATGCCCGGGATGGCTGGGAGGCCATCGCCAACTGGAGGGCGAGGCACCAGTTCCGCTGGAACAAGGACTCGGAGGAAATGAGCGTCAAGGACATCCTCGCCTTCGTCCTGTCTCGTGTGGGACTGAAGCTTGCCGTCAAATCGCAGTCATCGGTCATTACCGGATTCTATCCCGACTTCACCATCGGTTCCGGGAACCCTGGCGAAACCGTCATCCGGAAACTGCTATCATTTGTGCCTGATGTGTTATTCATCGAGGGCGCAACTGCCTACATTGTGAATCCTCAATCATCGGATAGTTCCGTGTACAGCTATGGAGGGGAGCACCCGATTCTGGACGGAAGATACCATCGGGGAGCCTGGGGGCTAAATCGCGTCCAGGTGGAGGGCTATGACACAGGAAGCGATGAGATGATTGTGGTCGACCGTTTTGCCTGGGACGAGATAGACCGGCTGTGTGATAGAATCAGGCAACTGGAAGATAGAAACATAGACACCGTGGCCAAAGCGCAGGAGCGCGGTGATGCTTATCTGAGGCAGGCGGAGGTGGAATCTGCCACCGGCACCATACTGGTGCCGGTCAATTGCGGCCAGCAGCTTTACGACGTTATTGATATCACGGACAATCGTGCCGGGCTCAATGCCGCGAAGCGACGGGTAGTCGGGTTCGTGCTCGTTTACAGTCCCCGCCGCGGAGAATATCGCCAGCGCCTGCAACTGGGGGCAGTGTAATTAAGCGTAAAGAAGGAAAGGCAAATTGAGCTTGAGAAAAGGGGTCTTGAAGAGTTTCAATTCCGGCAGTTACACGGCGACTGTACAGCTGGCGGGCAGCTATAAAGTCTACCTGGAGGGTGTAACCGTGGCCCGCAACCTCCCAACAAGTGAAATGACCGCTGGAAGGAAGGTGGCGGTCATTTTCTTTGACGAACATAACCCCAGAGAGGCAGTGGTAGTTGCGGTCTATACTTAGGGATATTCTCTGCGGTTCAGGCAGGATTTAAGCGGCCCCGAAGACGTCACGTCCCACACCAGCATGCTGTCGGCTTTTCACGCAGCCCGGAGGATATATAGGCTTTTCCGTTGCCGGTGCTTCCGGTTTTTCCATTGCTGGTTCTTCCAGTTTTTCCGGTGTCGGCGCTGCTGGCTTTTCCTGAGGCCGTGTTTCCTCGGCGAGCGGCTTTCGCTGCTGCAGGGCCTCCACGATGTGTACGAGAACCTTATTCTGCTCGGCAGCACCCTGTTTGAGTTCGTGAGACGCTTCGGCCATCCCCTGGATAGCCTTGGTATGGCTCCTCAGGTGCTCGGCATATTCTGCCATAGCAGACGCGAAGCTGCTCAGCGCATCCTGTGTCTGGGCCATCACTTTCTCGGTGCTGTCCATTCGCTGGGCTATTGTTTCGGTATCGCGCACGGTTTCTCTGATAACCGGCGCAAATATGCCGCGATGTATCTTCTGCCCGCCACGGCTGATGTCAGTGGCGTAGAGATAAAGGGCGAAAAGAGACAGGGCAATAATAACGAACATCAGTCCCTGCTGGCTCTGCAGGAAGAGGAAGGGGAAGCCCAGGAAGGGAATCTGGTGGCTTACTGTGCCGCGCAGGTCCTGGGCGCGAACGGTAAACGGGTCTTCGCCGGCGTTATCACCTTTGGTACGCCAGGCAGTGCCATATTGAGTATCACGTACTTCGATTACCCGGTGGGCGACTATCGGCGGGTAATTATAGAAATCCTGGATGGCCCGCGGAACGTTATAGACAATAACATCATCAACTTTGACCTCCGCCGGGTCATTGCCTTCAATCAGGATGAGGTTGCCAGCGTGAAGTTCAGGCTCCATACTGGTGCCGAAAACGGGCATAAACGGCATGGTGCCCCTTACCGTCATAAAGCCGGCAAGGATTATCGCCGCTACCGTGATGAGCGTGATTGCACGCTTGAAGCGTAATGATCTGGTCAGGATTATGGTTAACAATTTCCTCATCGTGTCGCTTTAATCCTATATCGTTATACTATAACTGTAACACGGAGGCATAAAGATTGGCGTAAAAAACATAAAGATTTCGTAAAGGTTCCGTTAAGCTTTCGTAAATAATTCCCTTATTTTAACGCTGCGTCGCCTCGCAGTAAAATTCGGGCGTTACCGTCCACCCCGCCTCCCACTCCGAAGTCTCACGTGAAAGCAGTTGATATGTACCACCGGTAATGGAAAGGGTATAGCTGCCGCCGCTTATCCCCACCAGATTGAAGGTGGCGACACCATCCTGGAGGTTCATCAGCTGGTAATTGGGCGTTTCCCCGGCCTCCTGCGAGCTTTCCAGGTACAAATACATATCGATGTAATCGTACGCCTTCTGCAGGGAATCAGTATTGGTCAGGTAGACCCTCACCTGCAGGTTTCCGCTATAGCTGGAGTGCGCTGTAATCTCATACAGGTCGCCGAGTGGCGTATTTCCGCTCAGCTCGGGAGCATCAAAATTGATATCGGCATAGACCTGCGTGCACAGCGAATCTATAGCCACACCTCCCTCTCTCATGCCGATGCCGGCCTGCAGGTTATCAATTTCATTCCATGTCCAGGGGCTGCCGCTCTGCGGATTGATAATCCACTGGTTCGAGTATGAAGTGTAATTTGTGGATAGATTCTCCGAAGCACCGTTGTCTTCCAGTCCATTGGTCTTGATGTGGACGTAAGCCGAAACCTGCGTTACATTGCTGGACGCCCGTGATGTCATTAAAACTTCAACGTACTGAATATCTCCGCCGGCCGTCTGCGTGGAGTGATTGGCGGTATTGTATAAATCCTCTTCCCAGGCGAGTGACGGAGTATAAACGTAGGTGCTGTCACCGTCAGAACTGGCCTCATCCACCTTGTCCCAGTGGCCCCCGGTGGCGGGGTACTGGTATTTAATTCCGGTCTCATCGCCGGTACCGATGGGTCTTAAAATTATGTCGTTGTTTACCGGCGTTAAAATCGAACTCCAGTTGGGTTGAGTGCCGGTGGCATTAACGGTGGCGATATCCCCGGTCGGCGTCGCCGTGCCGATGGTCCCGGTGGCGGTGGTGTAGGTGTAGGCATATATCCCACCACTGACGAAAAGGATGATTAGTAAAACAACCAGCAGATAAAATTTCTTTTCCACGGTTCTTTGCTTCCAGGCGATTTTTATTTATTCCAGTAAGAGTATGTGCCGTTACCGCTGGGTAGTCTCACAGTAAAACTCGGGAGTGGTGGTCCATCCCGCCGCCCACTCCGAGGTGTTATCCGAAATCAGGCAGTAACCCCCACCGATGATTTCCACCTTATATGCCGAAAGCGCCACGGTATAGGTGATGGTGATATCACTTAACTTGGGGGTGGCATCACCGGGTCCGGAAAAGTACGCCTTGTACTGGAGCCAGCGGTCACCATCATGGACGGAGTTGATTGCTGTGCCGCTGGTGGTGTAGTAGTCGCCGGTACCGGTCGGTCCATACCAGGCGGCCACGTTGAGACCTCCTTCCGTTGCCGCCGACCTCAGCTGGAATTTGAGGTCGGTCCCGGATGGCTCATTGATGGTAAAGCTGATATTTTGCCAGTCCCAGTTACCGTAGTCCCCGCCATCATGGGTAGAAGAGGTCAGGTCTCCTGACGCATAGTAAGTGGAAAAGTAAACCCTTATCTCGTCCAGCACCGGCGTGTCCGTGCCGTCGGAGGTGAACTCCATATGGTAGTAGAAGTTGGGTCCGGACCAGCCCAGGCCGGAAAGACTGATATTGGCCGAGCCCTGAGAAAGAGTGTCCCAGCCGCCGGGAGTGCCCGATGAATTGTACCAGGTTGAGTTATCGGTGGAGAACTGGGCTTTCAGGCTGGTGCCGGAGGGAATCGCCGAGGCATCGTAGTAGAAGTCATCGATGCTGACCACATTGGCACTGGATAGTAGATTAACGGAAGTAATGGTTCCCGGTGAATCGTAAGGAGTATAATTAACCTCAGCATAGACCTGGGTGCACCGCGTGTATCGTTCCGAAGGAGGTCCGCCGTCCCGTCGGCTCCTCAGTCCAACGCCGATTTGCAGGGCATCTATTTCATTCCAGGTCCAGGGATTACCCGTTTGCGGGTTGTTATTCCATTGATACGAGTAAGGGGCATAGCTGGTAGTCGTAGTCTCCTCAGTCCCGTTATACTCCACACCGTTGGTCTTTATGTGAACATAGGCATTAGTTCGTACCGGGGTTGCTACAGCTCTGGCTACCGTATAAACCCTGACATAATTTATGATGCCGCCACCAGTAGTGTGGTTGGTGATGTTATACAAGTCCTCTTCCCAGGTAGCGTTATTGGTTTGAACGTAGGTGCCGTCATCATCAGAGGTAGCTTCGTCCACCTTATCCCAGTGTGCCCCGGTCGCTGGATACTGTTCTAAGATATTGGTTTCATCGCCGGCGGTATTCGGTCTCAACGTTTCGTTGTCAGAGGCTCCGGTGGCGGTAAGTTTGACCTGCCCTCCGCTGATGGTGACGTTGGCCGAGGAGGCGATATTATCCGAATTATCGAAGCTATCGGTTACGTTGTCGGTAAATTTGTCCAGGATGACATCATCGGGGCTGGTGGTGGTGTCAACCTGATTTAATGTGCCGCCCTCGAAGTCAGACTGAGTGGTCTGGGTCCAGCTCTTTGACGAGGAGCTGATGCCTGACAGTGAGAAGTTGGCTCTTCCGTTCTGTAGAGAAAGCACCCGGTAGCTGGGTGTTTCCCCGGCCTCGTCAGAGCCCTCGAGGTACAGTTTCATATTGATGTACTTGTAGGCGCTGGTTAAGTCGGCCGCGTTGGTCAGGTAAACGCCTACCTGGACGTCTCCGGAGTAAGCAGCATTGGGGGTTATATCAAAAAGGTCACCTGCGGGTACTTCCCCGCAGGTGGTATTTTCCGAGAGGTTATCGGTGACCGAGCTCCAGCCGGGCTGGCTTGCCGAGATATTGGAGGTGGCGACATCAGCCGAGGGCTCGCCAACGCTAATCGTCCCAACAGCGGTGGTATAAGTGTACGCAAAGACGCCGCCACTGAGTACCAGAATCAGCCCCAGCGCTGCAAGGAGATAAAGTTTTCTTTTTGCGTTTTTTCCCCACTGCCTGCTCATTCATACCTTTTCTAAAGTTGTTATCAGATTACCTCTGGGTTACCTCACACCATATCTGCGGCTGGTAGCTGCCGCCGGTCAGTGTCTTGAATGGGTGCAGCCGGTAGCCGCCTCCGGTGAGGTCCACCGTGTAAGGGCTGGTGCCATTCCCGCTAGCCCAGGTAAAGAGAGCTTCGGCATTTTGCAGGTTGAGCACCTGTATCCCTCCCTGTTCATCGGCCGGGGTGCCGGTGTTGTCGGTAAACTGAAGCGCCATGTTGATGTGGTTGTATTGCCGAACCAGCTCACCGGTATTGACCATATACACTTTTATCACCAGGTCGCCGGTGTAGCTTGGGTCCGGGGTTATGGTGAACATGGGACTTGATGGCCAGGTTCCGGTGAATTTGCCGAAGACGGTCGGTGCTGTGATACTACTGTTCGATGTAATGGTGGCGAAGTCCGATGTCGGCGCGGTAACACCGATTGTTGCTGTCGCCGTGGTAAAGGTATAGGCAAACATGCCACCGGTTACCACTGCCAATGCTATTAGAGCAATAATTAATATCTTTTTCACTTTTACGCCTCCCTATTATGACAGTTGGTGCTTACTTTGCTCAAATTTTACCACTTGTCATAATATCTGTCAACTCATTACTATTTACCGTGTTTATTCTATATGCTTTATTTTTCCGTTTCTCTTTCAGGCTCCGGGGTTGCCCCTCGAAGGCCAACCCCGATACTGCATTACTCATCCTGGGTCACCTTACTGTGCCTGGAGAACTTCAGCGGTTAAGGATGGACTAATTGCAGTCCCTCCGGGCCAGTAACCCCAGGAGAATGACTTGTAGACACCGCCGTCGCTCCGGATTCTGTATTCGCTACCTGCGGTCATGTTGTTGGAAACAAACGATACGACGCCGTTTTGCATGGAGAGAACTTTTACACCGCCTTCTATATCCATCGATGCGTTGTCGGAGGGCTGAACTAGGTCTAACCTCATCATCCAGAGCCCATAATTTTTACCCAGTTGGTCGATGTTGTTGAGGTAGACATTGACAGCTAGGTCGCCGGGATAGCCGGAGGTCACGTTAATACTGTAGAGATAGCCCTCTGGTATACTGCCCCGGTACTTTCCAAATACAGTGTAGCCACAGGGATCAGTAGTATTGGGGCCAATCACGGCATAGTCAGCTCCACCTGATGTAGCCGTAATTGTGGTGGTCTTCGTGGTGAAGGCGTAGGCAAACATGCCGCCGGTGATCGCTAGTGATGCCACCAGAGCGATAACCAAGTAACGTCTCAGTGTGTTTCCCAGAATTCCACTCACTATGTTGTTCATTTTTTTTCCTCCTTTCTTTTAATTGACAATTTCCTTTAATTTAACTAGAATTCTCTTGACATTTCCTCGGGTGGTAGGTTTTCCTTTCGGCTCTTTTTTGGAACTCCTACCATCTTTAATAATGTCCGTTTTTCCACCTGGTTTCACACTTGACCACCCCCTTATATGTTGGCTTAACTTATTTCTCCACTGAGGAATTTGAAACGTTCTTTCAAGCTTTCCTTGAAAGCGGTGAATTCCTCTTTGGTAATATATTCGGTACCCGGTTTACCGGTGAAACTGACCCTTGATATTGCCGGCAGAACGCTCTGTGCTATCTCAATCAGCATTAACTTCTGGTCGTTTATGACCAACTTGTAATGTACAGACTGAAGCCGGTTGTCGAGCGCTTCATCATTAATGCTCAGTGTAGTGGCTATCTGCTCCCTCGTGTTTCCATCGGCGATCTGGTGCAGGACTTCTGCCTCGCGGGTAGTGAGGTGAGCAAGCAATTTCCCGGCCTGCTCGCCGAGGGAGGAAAACGCCGTAAAATCATCAAGAATCCGGGAGGCAATTTCCGGTTTCCAGATGACCTCATTTATTGGATGTTTGCCTTTCACCGCTTCCCGTATGGTGTTGACAACGACATCGGGGTCAACATCCTTGGTGAAGCAGGCACTGGCGCCGCTTTTCAGGGCATCGAAAAGTTGTTCTTCGTTATAATTATCCATGACCAGGATGACCGATACTTCTGGCAATGTCTGTTTAATTTGACGCGTAGCTTCAAAACCGTCGAACTTATCGTGGCTGGCGTTCAAAATCGCTACCTGTGGTGGATTGGTCTCAATGAAAGCAAGGGCCTGTTCATTACCCACGTCCTCACCAATCACTTCCATATCCTCCTCACCGGACAGGGTGAAGTGAATGCCTTCGCGGAAAAGCACTTGCCAGTCTGCCAGAAAGACGGTTATCTTTTCCATTTTTAAGCTCCTCTAAGGGCGCATTAATAATCTACACTTCCAATCTAACATGTGGGTATAAAGACAGGTATAAAAAAAATAAAGATTTCGTAAAGGTTCTATTAAGGTTTCGTAAAGAACGGCAGACTTAACCGTTAGTAGCGCAGTTTTCTGGAAAGGCTTCGGATTTTACGGTCAGAGGTCAGGCGGGACTGACAAACTTGTAGCCCATGCCATGCTCGGTGACGATGATGCTGGGTGACTCAACGTTATCCCCGAGCTTTTGCCGCAGGTGCTGGATATGGACACGGAGCAGGTCTCTGGCGTCACGGTATGCTTCACCGCAGGCTTGGATGAGCAGGTTTTCATGGGAAAGCAAACGCCCTTCATTCTTGATGAGATGATAGAGCAGTTTGTATTCGGTTGACGTAAGCTTCACCGGCTTGTCGTCAACCATGACCTCATTGCGGGCAAAGTCAACGTGCAATTTCCCGCTGGTATAGGGCTGTTCTTCAGCAGGAGTTGGCGCGCCTCGGGAACGGCGCATCACCGCCTGCACCCGGGCCAGCAGTTCAATATGACTGAAGGGCTTGGTAACATAATCATCGGCACCCAGTTCAAGCCCCTTGGCGATGTCTGTATCTTCGCTCTTCACGGTCAGCATTATAACCGGCACATGAGAGAAGCGCCGTATCTCGCGTAGCACCTCGAAACCGTCCATATCAGGCAGTCCGATATCAAGTATGACCAGGTCGGGGTTTTCTTTTTCGATAAGCTCCAGCCCCTTATTGCCATCACTGGCCGGAAAAACCGCCGTGCTCCCCCAACGCAGATGAAAACACAGTGTGACTACTTCTATTATTTCCGGTGAATCGTCAACAACCACTACTTTCATCTATCTACCTCTAGCACTTATCCCTGCTCCGACAACGGCAGAGAGCAGAAAAAGCGGCTGCCCTTTCCCGGCATACTCTCCAGCCGTATCGTGCCACCGTGAAGTTCCACCAGGAACTTGGTGATGGCCAGCCCCAGCCCGCTTCCTTTGCCGCCTCTAATCTGGTAATAGGGTTGAAAGACCAGTTCCTGCTTGTCCACCGGAATGCCGATGCCGCTATCAGCCACCTCAATAACCAGATTGGGGTCATTCTTGGCGGCACTCACCGTTATTTTCCCTCCCTCCGGGGTGAACTTGCTGGCATTGGTGAGCAAGTTCATCAGTATCTGTTCCAGGTAACGGCGGTGTGCCCGGATATGCGGCAGGGTGGCGGGCAAATCAGCGGTTAATGACTGCTTTCTGCTGTGTGTAATGGGATAAACCTGAGAAGCAACGCTGTGGATAATCGGTGCAATGTCAAGCAGCTCAGGCTGAAAGGAGAACTCACCGGAAAGAAGCCCGGTCATTTCCGAGAAGTTGGTTAATTTTTCATCAAGACTATGCGCATTGCGAACAATATTCTGGGTAAGTCTTAGCGGTAAATCTTTGTGGTCGGACTGAAGCTCTTCGGCCAGAAGTTCTGCGGAAACAATGATAGCGGTAAGCAGCGTTTTCAGCTCATGGACGGTGGCATC